>NZ_BRCG01000013.1:0-132937 GCF_023708005.1 Pseudarthrobacter sp. NCCP-2145
GTAGGCGGCCGGGCCCGCCCGCACCGGCCCAGCCGCCTACCGCACCTGCCCCGAACCAGCCACCCGCCCCGCCTCCGGGACCGGCCGCCCCGCAGTTGCCGCCCGTCCCGGAGACCGTGGTGCTCGACTGGCTGCCGATAGGCCCCGTAGGCAGGGGCGACCCGATTTGGTACAGGAACCTGAGGGGCATGGACTGCGGATCCCTTCCCGAGTACACCGGCCCCTTCAGCACCGTCGAGGAAGCGGCGAAAACGCTGTGCCTCGGCTTGACGGGAGACCAGGCTGCCTGGGATGCGGGAGCCTCTGCGCTGGACACGATGCCGCCGCCATTCGAGGGCGATTGCTGGTCCGCCACCGCCATCGAGATCCTCCGCACCATAGCTGTGGTCCGGCAACAGAATCCGGGCGTCTCCGTGGAGCTTGCCCCTCGCCGCGGAACCGCGTGGCCGCCCGAACTCTCAGGCCTGGAGGACAGCGAAGGCAACTCCCCTCCTTTCCTGGTCTGCCCCGGCCAGGCCATTGTCCTGTCCGGAAACATCACCGGCCTGCCTGCCGGGACCGTTCGCTCGGTTTATGTCGGTACCACAACTGCTCCCCTTATGCAGCGCCAAAGCTTCATCGACACGAACCACCCGCTTGAGTTCTACTTCTTGGCACCGCCCCTCGAACCGGGGCAGCCAGCCCTTTCCGAGGTCAGCATTGCCGACGCCGATTGGCCGGTGAGCGGATCCGCTTCCTTCGAGTACGCAACGGACCAGGGCACATGCCCGCAGGCGCCAGGCACCGCGCCATGACGGAGGCCGGCGGGGACGAGCGTTCCTCCTGGTCCCGCGCACTCGGAGTGATCTCGGCTATCGGCCCGCCGGTCACGGTGGCCACGGCGCTGCTGTTCTACTTCGGCTGGGCCCGCGCGGAGGCACAGGCGGCACAGATGGGCCTGAACGTCAGCCTGTTTGGGTACGCAGTGCAGGACTACATCCTGATCAGCATCAACGCGCTGTTCCTGCCGCTCGTCTGCATCCTGGCGGCCAGCGTCGTCTGGCTCGCCGTGGACCGCTGGCTGCGCCGCCGCATCGAAGAGGGCCGCGGCCGGGCCTTCATCCTGAAGGCCGCCGGCATAACAGCCCTGCTCAGCGGGCTCCTCGTGGGCGTCAGCCTGGTCCTGGCGGTTGTGGAACCCGCCCGGACAGCACTGTTCACGCCGTATCTGATGGCTTTGGGCGTACTCGTGGCCACCTGGTGCATGCGCCTGCGCCGGCTGGGCCGGACCCGCACATCATTCGCCCTCAGCTCCGAGCAGCGGGCTGTGGAAACCACGCTGATCCTCAGCATCGTGACGCTGCTGCTCTTCTGGGGCACGGCCGACTACGCCCAGGCTGTGGGCCGCCGGCTCGCCTTGAACTTCGAGCAGGGAGTCCAGTACATGCCCCGGGCGGAGGTTTATTCGCCTAAACCGCTGGGCATCGGCTCGACCGCCGTCACGGAGGTGAGGGTGGGGGACGGGGACGGGACGCTCTACCGGTACGACGGCCTCCGCTTGCTGGTCCTCAGTGGCGGACGTTTCTTCTTCCTTCACGACGGCTGGACGCCGCGGGACGGAACGGTCATCGTCCTGCCTGACGACAACTCCGTCCGTATCGAATTCAGGCGGTAGCGCTCCCCGTCGGCGTGTCAGCCGAGAACGAGTTTGACGGCCAGGGCGAGCATCACCACGCCGATGGCAAGGTCCACGATCCGCCACGTCCGCGGGCTGCTGAGCACCTCGGAAAGGGTCCTGGCTCCGTATCCCAGGGCCGAAAACCAGAGGGCACTGCCCCCCACGGCCCCGGCCGCGAAGACCCACCGCGCGTCCGGACCGTGCTGGTTGGCCAGGCCGCCCAGCAGCACCACGGTGTCCAGGTAGACGTGCGGATTCAGGTAGGTCAGCGCCAAGGTGGTGGCGATAACCGATCCCTTGGACCGAGGGGCCTCGGCCGTCAACGCTGACGGTTTGAGTGCCGACTTAAAAGAACGCGCCGCCCACCATGCCAGGTAGGCAGCCCCGCCCCACTTCAGCACCTCAAGTGCCAGTGGAAACCGGGAAACCAAAACCCCGATCCCCACTGTGCCGCCAAGGATCAGCAGCGCATCACTGACCATGCAGAGCACCACCACCACGCCAACATGTTCACGGCGGATTCCCTGCCGCAGCACGAACGCATTCTGCGCGCCGATGGCAATGATCAAAGCCAGGCCCGTCATCAGCCCGGTAGTCCAGATACTCCACATGTTTTGACGGTAGCCCGCCGCACCAGATGAAGACAAACGATGGATTCTGCACTTCCATTAGAATATCTTCATGAACTTTGAGCATCTCCGGGCCCTCGCCGCGATCGTGGACGAGGGAACTTTCGAGGCCGCGGCCGATCTGCTGGGGATCAGCCCCTCGGCCGTCAGCCAGCGCATCAGGGCCTTGGAGAAGTCCGTGGGGCAGGTGGTGGTTCGCCGCAGCGTGCCGTGCACCCCGACCGATGCCGGCTCAATCCTGCTGCGCATGTCCCGGCAGGTGCAGGTCCTTGAAGCGGAAACGTGGGAGTCGCTCGGACACGGTGTTTCCTCCCGGGCCGTAACCCCCCTTGCCGTGAATGCCGACTCCCTTGCCACGTGGTTCGTGGACGTGCTCCATGAGGCCAGCACCTGGGCGGAGACCACCCTGGATCTGCATGTGGAGGACCAGGACCACAGCAGCCAACTCCTGCGCCGGGGTGACGTCCTCGGAGCGATCACCTCCGACCCCACGCCCGTCAACGGATGCCGGGCGGAACGGCTGGGCTACATGCGCTACCTGCCCGTAGCCACCCCCGGGCTGCGTAAACGCTTCACAGCAGGCAGCGGGGTGGACTGGCAGCGCATGCCCATGCTGCAGTTCAATGCCAAGGACAACCTGCAGCAGCTGCAGCTCAAGGCCCGCGGCGTACAGCATGCGCCACCAACACATGTCATCCCGTCATCCGAGGCATTCCTGGCAGCTTTGAGGGCAGGGCTCGGATGGGGAATGATTCCCGAGTTGCAGCTGGGAACGGACCTCGCCGATGGCTCCCTGGCGGTCTTGAAGGAGCGCGGGCACCATGACGTCGCGCTCTACTGGCAGACCTGGACGCTTGACTCCCCGCGGCTCGACCGCGTCACCAAGGCCATCCGGAAGGCCAGCCGCCACCAACTGCGCGGCACGCACCAGGACAACTAAACACGCACGAGCCGCGCGGTACCCACCAAGTGACCTGCTGGCGGGCTTCCGGGTGGTGGAGGTGCTGTTGAATGGTAGGTGTGGCCGGTGGGTGTCCTGTATTCGATGGTGTGCCTTGGGCCCGGCCGAGGGGTGGTTTTCCAGCCGGGGTTTTCCTTGGTGTGGTTGCAGGCCTCGCATAGCCCGGCTGCATTGCCGAGGCTGGTGGTTCCGCCCCTATGCCAGGCCACCACGTGGTCGTGGTGCCGGATGGGCGCATCGCAATAGGGCGTGCGGCAGGTGTCATCACGGGCCTGGATAAAACGGCACAGCCCTGCAGGAAACAAGCGCGCCCGCGAATCCATCCCCACGAGGTCACCCGCCCCGGGGGCCGTGTACAGTCGCCGCAGCCACACCCTGAAGTCCTTCTCCCCGGGCTCGGGCTCAAGCGCCTCGGCTGCGGGCTGGCAGGCGCCGGCGGCGGGCGTCCTGTTGCCCGGACTTTCCGGTCCACCCAGCGCAGGCTCCCTGCCGCCGGCAGCTGATCCCGGACTCTTGGCTTTGCCGCCCTTGCCACCGCTGGAGACCAGACTGCGGGCCCAGCCGGCCGGGACAATCCCGTAACCGGGAAGGCGTGCCGGTTCAGAATCACCCTGGAACAAAGTCCTGTCGGTCATGACAAGCTGGATCTCCACACCACTGACACCGCCCGGGGTGCCGGTGGTCCGCTCCACCAGGGCATCGGCCATAAGCTGCCCCCGGGAACGGTCGTCACCGCCAGCGCGCAAAGTATCGGCATGCGCGCTTAGTGCCGCATACGCCGCCACGCCCTCCGCGACCGGCAGCAGCGCCGTCAGGCGCGCCATGGTGTCCGGGGCCGGGCGCAGACTTACGCACCGCTCCCCGGCAGCATGGGCCGCCCGCTGTGTCACCGAACGGGGGTCCCGCCGGTACGCCGCCGCCCTCGCCGCAGCCACAACGGCCCGGTCCCCGGCCCCGGCAAAAGTACCCGTGTCAGCGGCCAACTCCTCATCAACCGCGCACCGGTCCGCCGCGCCCAGGCACGCCGTCTCCCGCACCACCAGCGTGGCCCGCCACTCATTCAGCTGGCCAGCATCCAGCGCAGCCAGGGTACGCGGCATCTCCGCCATCAGCGCCTTGGCCAGCCCGAGCAGCCGCCCGCCCCGGGACGGCGACTCACCCCGGGCCAACGCAACCTGCGCCGCCACCCCCTGACCCTGCTCCGCCGCAGGAATCCCGGCCTCAGTCTGCTCAGCGCGCTGGGCACGATCGAACGCCACAGCTACCCTCGCCTGCGCGGCCGCAGCAGCCGCCTTCAACTCCTCCAGGGCCCGCAACTGGTCAACCAGCGCGGCACTGTCAGAGGACACGGGCAAACACCGAATTTGGTTAATCAAATCCTGAACGGTGCCATCCATAACCACAGTCTTCCAGCGACCCCTGACATTCAGAGGCTGCGGAAATCGCTATGTGGATAACGCCCAGACTCGACCCGAGCCCCTACTCCCCAGCCCCGCCGAGCACCACGTTCACCGGCTCCTTGCCCTCGAGCATGAGGCCGATCTGCTGCTTGACCAGCCGGACCATGCGGGGGAACATCGCCGAGCTCGCCCCGCCCACATGCGGGGTGATCAGTACGCCGGGCGTGGTCCACAGAGGGTGGTCCGCCGGCAGCGGCTCCGGATCCGTCACATCAACAGCAGCACGCAACCGGCCCGTGGATGTCTCGGCCAGCAGCGCATCCGTGTCCGCCACCGCCCCGCGGGCCACATTGACCAGCAGCGCCCCGTCCGGCATCGCGGCCAGGAACTTCGCGTCCACTAGCTGCCGGGTCTGCTCGCTGAGGGGCACGCTGACCACCGCGATGTCGTGCAGCGGCAGCTGCTCATACAGCGAGTCGATGCCGAAGATTTTGCCGCTGGCATCCTCCCGTTCCCGGCTTGCCATCCGGGTAACGTGCGTCTCGAACGGCAGCAGCCGGGCCTCGATGGCCTTGCCCACTCCGCCGTAGCCCACCAGCAGCACGCGCCGGTCCGCGAGGCTGGGCCGCTGGCTGTTGTCCCATGTCCCGGTGGCCTGGTTGCGCACGAAGCCATCCATGCCGCGCTGGCTGGCAATCATCATGCCCAGGGCGAGCTCCGCCGTCGACGTCTCATGGACCCCTGCCGCGTTGGCGAAAACGCACCCGGCGGGCAGCACGTCCGCCACGCCGTCGTACCCGATGGACTGGCTTTGGACCAGGCCGATGTCCACGGACTCCAGCGCGGCCAGCACCTCCGGCCCGCGCATGTACGGCGGCACCACGATGTCCAACCGCCCGGCGGGGGCAGGCCCGGAAAAGTCCCACACGAAAAACTCGACGCCGGCAGTCGGGGCGAGCGCGTCCAGCAGTTTCTGGTCCGGAAGGGAAACGTGCAGCGGCGCCCTCACGCGGCCACCACAAGCTTCACGTCCGCGGCCCGCAGCGCCGTTTCGATTTCCCGCGGCGGCGGCGCGTCCGTCACCAGCACGTCCGCCGCATCAAAGGCTGCCAGCCTGGCCAGCGCATACCGCAGCATTTTCTGGTGTGTTGCCACTACTACCACCTGTTCCGCAGAGTTCATGAGGGCGATCTTAGTGGCGCGCTCCACGTCCCGCTCAATGTAAAACGCTTCGTCGTGGATTCCGCTCACGCCAATGAAGGCCGTCTTGGCACGGAGGCCTGCGGCGGCGCTGACAGTCATGGGACCGTTGAACGCCTGGCTGTCCAGGAGCAGTTCCCCGCCCAGGCAGATGGTCCGGGCAGCCGTCAGCTGCAGGCAGCGCTGGATGGCTGGTGCGGAGTGGGTGATGATGGTGCCCGTGAAGGACGTGGGCAGCTCCTGCGCGATCTGGTACGTGGTGGTGCCGGCGTCCAGGATGACCGCGTCCCGTTCCCCGATCATGGAGATGCAGGCCCGCGCCACCCGGAGCTTCGCGTCGGCGTCCTCCCGCACGCGGGCGGCAAAGTCCGCGTTCTGGCCCTGTCCATGGATGGCGCTGACCCCGCCGTGAACCACCCTGACCAGGCCCAGCTTGGACAGTACCCGGGTGTCCCTGCGCACGGTCATGTCCGATACCGCAAAGGTCTCGGCCAGGTCCGTGGTGGAAATAAACCCGCGCCGGCCAAGTTCCTCCAGGATGGTGCGCTGGCGGGGCGTCAGCGGCGCCTCTTCACGTGCGGTGCTCATATCCCCTTCTTCCTGCCCCACCCGCCGGCCCCCGGCCCGCGAAGTGTTGCTTTTCCAACACCAACTTACCTAGTGTCGTACCCCGGCACCGGCATTCGTAAGCTCAACGGGGCGCCCCTCCATAATGGAACGCTCTGCCGCCAGCCCCATCCGGACCGACTGCAGGCCGTCAGCCACCGTCACCTCAACCGGCCCTTCACCCAGGATCGCCTTCCGGTACCCCAGGTGCTCGTAGTAGGTGGAACCGTGGTGGGCGCCCGCAGCAAGCACTGCCTCATCCACCGGAACTTCGTGCTTTTCCGGTCCGAGCGGCGAGCGCGGGCTGAACTCAACCGTGGCTTCCGCTTCATCACCTTCGATCCAGTGGTTGGCCGCCACCGGGATGAGCGTCTCGATCTTGGCGGCATCGCCCACAATGGAGATCCGCTCCTGGAACTTGGAGCCCTCGGCGAACATGGACAGTTCCAGCATCGCCCGGCGGCCGCCCTTGAAGTCGACAATCACATAGGCGTTGTCGATCATGTCCGACACACGGCCGTCGTACACCTCATCCATGTGGTTCACGTCGTGGCCGCCGCTGGCGTACACACGCACGGGCTCATCCTGCAGGATCAGCCGCATCAAGTCGAAGAAGTGGCAGCATTTCTCCACCAGGGTCCCGCCGGTCCGCTCCGCGAAGCGGTTCCAGGCATCCACCTTGTGCAGGAACGGGAACCGGTGCTCCACGATGGACAGCATGTAGATGTTGCCGAGTTTGCCGTTGTGCGCGGCCTGGATGACTTCCTGGACCGGCGGCATGTAGCGGTATTCCATGGCAACCCACACAGGTGCCGGGTAGTCCGCGGCGAGCGCCTCGAGTTCATCTGCCTGCGCTGCGGTGGTGCACACCGGCTTCTCCACGAGCACGGGCAGGTTGGTTCCGCTGGCGAAGATGTCCTTAAGGATGGCCAGGTGCGTGTCGTTGGGGCTGGCGATCACCAGCGCGTCCACCAGCCCGGAGGCGAGCAGTTCCTGGTGCGAGGGGAAGGTCTGCACCTCGTAGCCGATTTCAGCGGCGGTCTCCTCCAGGGATGCGGGCTGGGGATCGGAGACTGCGGTGATCCGGCTGCCGGGAATCAGGGCGAGGTTCCGGACGTGTTCGCGGGCCATATGGCCGGCGCCGATGAGGCCGTATCGGATGGTCCGGACCGTTTCCGCAGAAGGCAATGACATGTGCTGCTCCGTTTCTCTACGTTGAGTTTTGGGGGACCGTGGCGTTGCATCCCAAACAGAACTATACCGAAAGTGTTGTTATTCCAACATAGCGTGTGTATATTTCTTCAGTACCAGCCGGAACTACAACGAGGTGGAACGTGCCCCAACCGTCAACTGGAACCCTGCTCTTCGTAGGCTGCGCCACGCTTGACTCCATCGCTTTGGTGGAGGACTACCCCGCCGCGGACAGCCGCACCGTCGCTTCGGACTTCGCGACGGCGGGTGGCGGCCCGGCCGCCACCGCAGCCGTGGCAGCCGCCCGTGCCGGAGCAAACACAGCTTTCGCGGGTGTCCTCGGCACCGACGAGGAAGGCGACCGCATCATCGCCGGCCTGCAGGCCGAAGGCGTGGACACCTCCGCGGTGATCCGCGATCCCAACGTCAAAACGGGTGCCAGCGTGATCGTGGTCAGCAAGGCCTCTGAAAGCCGGGCGATTGTCACCCGGCCCGTGCCGCCCGTCAGCTTTCCGGCCGGCAGCCGCTTCCATGAGCTCGTGGAATCTGCAGCCTGGGTCCATGTGGACCACCTGGGCTGGAACGCCGTCGCATCCCTTCCGGCCTTCAGCGCCGGAAGCCTGGACGTCAGCGTGGATGCCGGCAACCCCATCGCGTCGTTCAGCCCGCGGGGAGTGGCCCTCTACGTCCCAACCATCGAACGGCTCCAGGCAGAGTACGGCGGGCACCACTCCCCCGAGGCGCTCCTGGGCAAAGCGGTCGACGACGGCGCCTCCGCCGTCGTCGCCACCGCCGGCTCTGACGGTGCCTGGGTCAAGGACGGCACCGCGGACCCGCTCCACGTGCCCGCAACACCCGCCGCCATTGTCTCCACGCTGGGAGCCGGCGACGTCTACCACGGCGCCCTGCTCGCCGCCGTCGCCGCCGGTCTTTCCCTGGCTGACGCGGCTGCCTTCGCCGGCCGCACTGCCTCCGCTTCCTGCGAAGGACTGGACGGCCGCTCCGCGATCCCGCACCAGACCATCTCCCCTGTCCTTACTTCCAACCACACCGCCTAGCTGAAAGAAGCAGCCCATGAGCCCCACAGACCTTTCACCCCTCCAGCGCCCGTCAGGCGCGTTCGCGATGCTCGCGGTCGACCAGCGCGAAGCCATGCGCAACATGTTCGCCGAACACACGGACCAGCCCGTTACAGACCAGGACCTCCAGGACTTCAAGCTCCAGGCCGCCAAAATCCTCACCCCCTACGCATCCGGCGTCCTCATCGACCGGCAGTTCGCCCTGGACCAGGCCATCGCGGACAACGTGGTGGACCCCAACTGCGGGCTGATCGCCTCGGCGGACCACTTCGAATCGGCGCACGGCGAGCTGGTGGGCGAGGTGACCATCGACCGCCTGGTGGACCCGCACAAGTACAAGGCCCTCGGCGTCAAGGCGCTTAAGCTCCTGGTGCTGTACCGCCCGGACGAGCCCGCCGAGGGCAGGGTGGCCATGGTCCGCGAATTCGTGGAGAGCTGCCGGTCCGCAGGACTCATCAGCATCATCGAGCCCGTCTCCCGCAAGCCGCTGGCCGGCGGGGACTTCGACTGGAACGCCGGGATCCTCGCCGCCGCCAGGGAACTGGGCAGCCTGGGGGCGGACCTGTACAAGGCGGAGGTCCCCTTCCACGGCCAGGCCTCCGAAGCCGAGGTCCGCGCCGCATGCGCCGAGCTCACCAACGCCATCGACGGCCCCTGGGTGGTGCTCTCCTCGGGCGTCCCCGAAGACGTCTTCCCGGATGCAGTCCGGTGGGCCTGCCTGGAAGGCGCCAGCGGCTTCCTCTCCGGACGCGCCGTCTGGGCATCCTGCATCGGAGCGCCCGACGTCGTCGAATCCTTGTCCACAGACGCCGTGCGCCGGCTGCAGCGCCTCTGCGCCGTGGTGGACGACGTCGTCACCGCGCAAAGGACCAACGCATAAGCCCTCCTGGAGAAGCCACAGCGTCAGAACCGTGGCAACCCGTTCCGCAGTCAACAACAGGCACAGCAAAACACTCAACGAGGAGATTATTGTGAGTCAGATTTCACGCAGGCAGGCCATCGCACTCCTGGGGGCCCTGGGCTTCGGCGCCACTGCCGCAGCCTGCGCCGGCCCCGGCGGTTCCACGGCACCCGGCGGCGCGACCGGGCCGGCAGCCCCCGCCACCGGTGACATCACCGGCAAGGTGTCCTTCGCCCACTGGCGCGGCGAGGACAAGGTGGTGTTCGACGAGCTCATCAAGCGCTTTGCCGCACTGCACGACGGCGTTGAAGTGGCCCAGGACATTTCCACGTCCAACGACTACAACGCCCAGGCCTTGCAGAAGCTTCGCGGCGGCTCCATCGGCGATGCCTTTGCAACCTTCCGCGGATCCCAGTTCAAGAACTTCACCGAGGCCGGGATCTACACCGAGCTCAAGGACAGCAAGGCCGTCTCGAACTACCAGGAAGGGCTGCTCTCCGCCGGCAAATCTGGCGAGAGCCAGCTGGGACTGCCGTACCAGGTGGTGTTCCCCATGCCCATGGCCAACGTGGACCTGTTCGACAAGGCCGGAGCGGAACTCGCCCCGAAGGACTGGGACTCGTTCCTGGCCATGTGCGAGAAGCTGGCGTCCTCCGGCGTCATCCCCATCTCCTGGCCCGGCGGCGATGTTGGAAACGGCGGCCAGCTCTTCAACTGCATGATCGCCAACAACGCCCCCGTGGACGACATGTGCGCCCAGATCGAACAGGGCAAACTCAAAGTCACCGACGACTGGTTCATTAAGATGCTGGGCCAGTACAAGGACCTGGTCCCCTACCTGCAGCCCAACGCCACGGGCACCGCCGTGGAACCGGCCCAGAACCTGTTCTCGCAGGGCAAGGCAGCCATGCTCGCCACCGGTTCGTACCACATTGCCGCCGTCCGCGGCCTGGGTGCCCAGTTCCCCATCGAGCTGGTGTTCCCCAACACCTCCGACGGCAACGCCAAGTATGAAGGTGTCTACAACGCCACCTTCATCCTGGGCGTCAACTCGGCCAGCAAGAACCAGGCCGCAGCGGCTGCCTGGATCGATTTCCTCTCCGAGCCGGAGAACGCCGCCTACTACGCCAACGAGACGGCGCAGCACGTGTCCGTGAAGGACGTGGACTACACCAACCCGGACCTGAAGCGCCTGAGTCCCTGGCTGGACAAGAACACAGCACTGGCAGCCCGGTTCCAGTTCCAGAACCTGGACGTCCGTAATGCCGTGGAAGCCAGCGCCACCGCCGTCATCTCGGGCACCAGCCCCGAGCAGGCAGCAGAGGCCGCCCAGAAGATTGTTGACGAACGGATATGAGCACCCATACCGGGCTGCCTGCGAAGCGGAAGGCACCAGGCAGCCCTCCCGACGTGAATGACAATAAGGGGCGCCGGCGCTCCCCCACCCGGGTGAATCCGGCGCTGTACCTCTTCCCGCTTCCCGCCGTCGCGGTCATCGCCTTCTTCCTGGTGATGCCCACGCTGCAGGCCTTCCAGTACGCCCTCACTGACTGGAACGGTTTCTCGGCAGCGTTCAACTACGTGGGACTGGACAACTTCATCCGGGCGTTCACCAACGACTCACTGTTCACCAACGCCCTCACGAACAACCTCAAGTTCGTGCTGCTGGTGGTCATCGCGCAAACGTTCTTCTCGCTGATCCTTGCGCTGCTGCTGACCAAGAACTCGCGGGGAAGCGTCCTGCTCCGCGCCCTGTTCTTCTTCCCCACCATCCTGTCCTCGGTGTCCGTGGCCTTCATCTGGAAGTTCATCTACGATCCCAACTTCGGCCTGGCCAACGCGGTGTTGGGCGGAGTGGGCCTGGAAGCCCTCCAGAGCTCCTACCTCGGCAACGACGCCCAGGCCCTGTACTGGGTGGCTGTGACCCAGGTGTGGTTCCACGCCGGGCAGATGATGGTGGTATACATCGCCGGCCTGCAGGCCATTCCGCGGGAACTCTACGAGGCAGCCGAGATGGACGGTGCCAACAAGTGGCAGCAGTTCAAGTCCATCACCTGGCCCTTCGTGGCCCCGGCGACGTCCATTGTGGTGGCCTACACCACCGTGCAGTCGTTCAAGGCCTTCGACCTGATCCTGGGCATCGCGGGCAACCCGCCCAAGCAGTCCCTGGACATCCTCTCCACCCGCATCTACAGCACTTTCGCCAACTCGGAGTTCGGCTACGCCGCAGCCCAGTCGATCATCTTCATGGCCATGATCGCCCTGGTCACCTGGCTCCAGCGCCGGCTGCTCCGCCTCACCCCGAAGGGGGAATGACAGCATGCTCTCGTCAATAACCCGCCGCGGAATTCTCGCGATCTACGCGGTCATCATCATCGTTCCGCTGACCGTGGTGGGGTTCGGCAGCTTCAAGTCCACGCAGGAACTGTTTGCCGGGCCGTTCAGCCTGCCGCAGTCCCTCTCACCGGGCAACTACGCAGAGGTGATCGGCGGCCAGGACCTGGGCTCGTCCTTCATGAACAGCGTGATTGTCACCGCCATCTCCGTCCCGCTCACCCTGTTCCTGGCCAGCCTGGCAGGTTACGCCGTCTCCCGGCTCAAGGGTTTCATGTCCTGGGCCATCTTCGGCTTCCTGGTCCTGGGCATGGCCATCCCGGCACAGGCCAACATGGTTCCGCTGTATGTCCTCTTTGGCCGCCTGGGGCTGCTGGACAGCCTGGCCGGCCTGGTGCTGGCGAACCTGGTATCAACCCTGCCCATCGCCGTCTTCATCCTGGGCGGGTTCATGCGGACCCTGCCCAAGGAACTCTACGAAGCATCCTCGATTGACGGCACCGGCCCGTGGCGGACGTATATCTCCATCGCCCTGCCGCTGTCCGCCCCGTCCATCGCCGCGGCTGCCATCTTCCTGTTCGTCATCCACTGGAACGAACTGCTGTACCCGCTGCTGTTCATCCAGTCCCCCGGCAACCGCACGCTGCCGCTGGCGCTGCTGAGCTTCCAGGGCGAGTTCCAGACCAACTACCCGCTGCTGTTCGCCGGCGTCATCCTGGCCTCCCTGCCCGTGGTGGTGGCCTACGTCTTCCTGCAGCGGTACTTCGTTGCCGGCATCACCGCCGGCGCCAGCAAGGGATGAGAACCACGACGACGGCGGCGGGCTTCCACGCCCGCCCCGCCGTCCCGGACCTCTCCCCGCCCCACGAAAGGCATCATCCGTGAACCTCAAATCAGCCCAGCACCTCGTCAACGGCACCTGGCACGCCACCGGCACCTCCAAGCACGTGACGGACCCCGGAAACGGCAGCACCGTCGGTGAGGTTGCCTGGGGCACCGCCGGGGACGCCACCCAGGCAGCCGACGCGGCTGCCGAGGCCTTTGGGTCCTGGTCCCGCACCACGGTGCGGAACCGTGCCGACCTGCTCCGCAACGCAGCCGACCTCCTCGCCGAACGCCGTGATGAACTCGCACAGACCCTGGCCCTCGAGGCCGGCAAGCGGCTCCCTGAAGCCCAGGGCGAGGTGGACTTCTCCGTGGAATACTTCCGCTGGTTCGCCGAGGAAGTCCGGCGCACCACCGGCACCGTCAGTCCGCCCGAGCTGCAGGGCCGCCGCCACCTGAGCCTCCGGAAGCCCATCGGCGTGGCCCTCAGCCTCACGCCGTGGAATTTCCCGGTCTCCATCCAGGCCCGCAAACTCGCCGCGATGCTCGCCGCAGGCTGCACCGTGGTGGGCAGGGTCTCCGAAAAAGCGCCGCTGGCCGCCACCGGCCTGTTCGAGGTCCTGCATGACGCCGGTTTCCCGGCGGGCGTGGTCAACCTGGTCCACGGCCCGTCCCGGGAGATCACCGCGGCGCTGCTCAAGCATCCGGCCGTACGGGCAGTCAGCTTCACCGGCTCCACAGGCGTTGGCAAGCAGATCATGGCATCCGCCTCGGACCGCGTGGTCCGGCCGCTTCTTGAACTGGGCGGCAATGCGCCCTTCATCGTCTTTGAGGACGCAGACCTGGACGCAGCCGTGGAGGGGGCTGTGCTGGGCCGGCTCCGCAACACGGGCCAGTCCTGCGTGGCCGCCAACCGCTTCCTGGTCCAGGACAGCATCGCCGGGGAGTTCGCCGCCAGGCTTGCCGCGCGCTTCGACGCGATGAGCATCGGCCACGGCGTTCCCGACGACGGCACGCCGGTCCCGGACCTTGGCCCGGTGATCGACGCGGAGCGGGTCTCCGCCGTGCAGGCGCTGGTGGACGACGCCCTGGAGCGCGGCGCCCGCCGCGTCACGCAGCGGACCGATGTGCCCACCCAGGGCTCTTTCCTGGCGCCCACGCTCCTGGCGGACGTCCCGGACGACGCACCCCTGGTGACCGAAGAGGTCTTTGGTCCGGCAGCCGGCGTCGTGACCTTTTCCTCGGAGGAGGACGCCATCCGGAAGGCCAACGCCACAGAGATGGGCCTGGCCGCCTACGTCTGGAGCAGCAGCCCAAAGCGGGGCTGGGACATTCCGGAGCAGCTCGAAGCCGGCATCGTGGGCGTCAACGATCCCCTGCCGTCCGTGGCCTTCGCACCCATGGGCGGTGCCAAGCAGTCAGGCCTGGGCCGGGAAGGCGCAAGCCTGGGGCTGGAGGAGTTCGAGGAGGTCCAATACGTGGCCTGGCGGCCCTAAATGCTGACCACCGGGCTGGTGCTGGGCGCCGTTGTCATGGGTGCCGGGATGCAGCGCATCACCGGCATGGGCTTCGCCCTGGTGGCTGCCCCCTTCCTGGTGCTGCTCCTGGGCCCGGTGGAGGGGGTGGTGCTGGTGAACGTGTGCGGCGCCGTGACTGCCGGTGCCATCATCTTCCGGGTAGCCCGGGACATCGACTGGAAACGGTACGCGGCCCTCACGGCGTCGGCGGTGCTGGGGATCGTGCCGGCGGCCTTCCTGATCCGGCTCATCCCGCCGGCGGTCCTGGAGATTTCCATCGGGGTGATCCTGGCGGTCGGGCTGACCGTCCTGCTGGCCCTGAAGTCCGCCACGCTGCCGCCCCGGCGCCGCTACCTCCTCACCGCGGGCGGCCTCAGCGGGTTCATGAACACTGCGGCCGGCGTCGGCGGACCGGCGGTGAGCATGTACTCCATCGCCACACGGTGGCAGCACAAGTCCTTCGCCGCCACCATGCAGCCGTACTTCTTCACCATCGGCGCGCTGTCCCTGGCCTCGAAAGCCCTCACGGCGCCCGCCACGTTCCCCTCTCTTCCCGTGGCCATGTGGGCGGCGGTCGCCGGAGCCTGCCTCGTCGGGCTGGTCCTCGGCGATGTCGCTGCCCGTTTTGTCCCCGCCCGCGCGGCCCAGATCCTGCTGATTGTCCTGGCCTACCTGGGCGCGGCGGCCACCATTGTCCGCGGCCTGCTCGACGCCGTCGGGTAGCCAGCCACACCCCTCCAACCAAACCAACCACCAACGAAAGGGCGGCCATGCCTGCCATCTCCCCGCACAAAAGCCCCTTGCGCGTGTCCACCAGCAACGGCGAGACCATCTCGCTGACGGTTGGCACCGGCGCTCCGGTGAACATCCAGCTTGACGTTGGAAACGACTGCACCTGCGGCGGCGCTGCCCGGCGCGCCGGCGCATACACAGATACCGACTTCGGCACGCGCTAGTTTCGGACGTGCACCCGCATCAGAAAGAGGACATGACATGACGTGGCTGAACAGTGCCGCCCACGCACGATGGCTCGAGGCAGAAACCGACCGGCTGGTCAATTTCGCCGCAGGGTCAAAGGTGCCCACGGGTTTCGGCTGGCTCGACAACAACGGCAAGGTGTTTGCCGACAAGCCGACCCATCTCTGGATCACCGCCCGGATGGTCCACAGTTTCGCTGTCGCCGCGCTTATGGGACGGCCGGGCGCGGGGACGCTCGTGGACCACGGCATCGCGGCGCTCAACGGAGCCTTCCATGATGACGAGTTCGGCGGCTGGTACGCCGAGATTGACGCGAACGGGCCGGTGAACGACACCAAATCCGGCTACCAGCACTCCTTCGTGCTCCTCGCTGCCGCCAGCGCCGTTGCGGCGGACCGCCCCGGAGCACGGGAACTGCTCGACGAGGCCCTGCGGATAGCAGACACAAAGTTCTGGGACCATGAAGCCAACATGTGCTTCGACTCCTGGAACCGGGAGTTCACGGAAACCGAGGCCTACCGCGGCGGCAACGCGAGCATGCACTCGGTGGAGGCCTACCTGATCGTCGCTGACGTGACCGGCGAGGACCGCTGGCTGGAACGGGCCCTGCACATTGCCGAGGTGCTCATCCACAAATTTGCGCGCAACAACAACTACCGGGTCTTCGAGCACTTCGACCCGGACTGGACCCCCATGCCGGAGTACAACACCGATGACCGGGCCAGCCAGTTCCGGGCCTATGGCGGGACGCCCGGCCACTGGGTTGAGTGGGCACGGCTGCTGCTGCACCTCCGTGCCGGACTCGAGGCCCGCGGCCTGGACGTCCCGGACTGGCTGCTCGACGACGCGCGCGGCCTGTTCGACGCCGCCATCCGCGACGCCTGGCAGCCGGACGGCAATCCCGGATTCGTGTACACGGTCGACTGGGAGGGCAAGCCGGTGGTCACCACCCGCATCCGCTGGGTTCCCGCGGAGGCGATCGGCGGGGCGGCAGCACTCTACATTGCCACCGGCGAGAAGAAGTATGCGGACTGGTACGAGCGGATCTGGGACCACGCCCGCGACTGGTTCATCGACTACGAGCACGGATCCTGGAAGCAGGAGCTCGACGAGCACGGCAATGTCACCTCCACCGTGTGGTCGGGCAAGGCGGACATCTACCACCTCTGGCACTGCCTGGTAGTGCCGCGCCTTCCATTGGCGCCGGGTCTTGCTCCCGCCGTCGCGGCCGGACTGCTGGACTCACGGCTGACCGCCGCCGCGCAGGTCAGGGAACCGGCCGCCCGCTGATTCCCACGGTGCGTTCCCGACGCGCCGTACACGGCACGGGGACGCGCCGGGAACGGCACGGAGCAGGGGGCGGGATCCTGTAAATTTAAGGGAGGAATTGTCCGGCCAGCGAGCCGCGTTCCACCCCTCCCCCTTGAATGGATCCCTCCCCCATGTCTTCCGCGATTTCCGCGCCGGCACCTGCCCGTTTTCCGTACGCCGCGATGGTGGTCCTGGCCACCATCGCCTTCACCGCCATCACCACCGAGCTCCTCCCGTCCGGGCTCCTGCCGCAGATCAGCGCCGGCCTGGACGTGTCCGAGCCGGTGGCCGGCTACCTGGCTGCCGCCTATGCCGCGGTCATTGTGGTCACGGTGGTGCCGGCGGCCCGGCTGCTGGGGAAGATTCCGCGGCACGCGCTGCTGGTGGGGCTGGTCCTGACATTCGCCGCCAGCAATGCGATGGTGGGACTGGCGCCTGACTTCACGTCCGCGATGATTGCCCGTTTGGTGGGCGGCCTGGCCCATGGCCTGCTCTGGACCACCATGGCCCCGTTCGTCACCAGGGTGGTCCCGGCGGACAAGGTGGGCAAGGCCCTGGCCATCGTCTTCAGCGGCAACAGCCTGGGCCTGGCCATCGGTGCTCCCGTGGGCACCGCGCTGGGCGGGTTCCTGGGCTGGCGGGCCGCGTTCATGGTGCTTGCCGGGTTCGGCCTGGTCCTCACCGTGCTGGCGTTCTTCCTCCTGCCGCGCGTCCAGCGGATTTCCGACGCCGTCCGCCCCTCGCTCCGCAAGGCCATCGCCCAGCCCGGGGTGAAGCCGGTGGCCATTGCCTGGCCGCTGCTGGTCCTGGCGCACTTCGCGCTGTTCACCTACATCGCCCCGTTCATCCGCGACGCCGGCTTCCCCGACTACGCCACCAGCCTCTCGCTCACGGTGCTGGGCGGCTCCGGGCTGCTGGGCATCTGGATCGCGGGCCTCACCGTGGACTCCCGGCCACGACGATCCCTGCTGGTGACGACGGCGGCAATCGCCCTGTCCATGTTCTTCCTGCCCCTCGCGGTGGGCAACTTCGCCGTGGCGTTGGTGCTCATGACCGTCTGGGGTGCAGGGCTTGGTGCGATCGGCATCTACAACCAGTCCGCCATCCTTCGGGCGGGCGGCGAGTACCAGGAGGCCGCGAACGGCCTCACCGTGCTGACCATCCAGCTCGGCATCACCGTGGGCGCGCTGTATGGCTCCGCGGCGCTGGTGGTAGGTGGTCCGCTGCTGGTTCCCGTGGCGGCGGCGCTGCCGGTCGTGGCAGCCTGGATCATCACCATGGCCAACAAGAAGCACGCCTACCCGCAGGGCCCGCGGGAGCGGGTGTGGCTGGAGCCGCGGCCCATCGCAACACCGGCACCGGAGAAGGTGGGCGGGCGCTCCTAGGCTCCTCCCACAAACCAGAGAAATCCCTTGATAGGTGACCATATGGTCACCTATCATTTTCTTTGTGGACGCAGTGTTCAAGGCACTCTCCGACCCCACACGCAGGGACCTCCTCGATGAACTGTTCCGCGAGGATGGGCAGTCCCTGAGTGCGCTTGAGGCCCGCTTCGACATGACCCGCTTCGGCATTGCCAAGCACCTCAAGCTCCTGGAGGATGCGGGCCTGGTGGTGACCCGCCGTCGGGGGCGTGAAAAGCTGCATTTCCTGAATCCCGTGCCCATCAGGCTCATCCACGACCGCTGGGTGAGCAAATATTCAGAACCATGGGCCGCTGGCCTCAGCGACCTCAAATCCAGATTGGAAAGTCCCATGGAAAAGATCTTCGAAATTTACATCAAGACCACGCCGGAACGGCTCTGGGAAGCCATCACGGACAGCGATATCCGGAGCAAGTACCAGTTCGGAAACACCATAGAAACGGACTGGACCCCGGGCAGCAGCTTCACCATGAACAACGTCAAGGCGGGTGCTCCGCTGGGCGAGGGCGAGAACCTGGAGGTGGACCCGCCCCGGCGGCTGGTCCAGACCATGCGGGCCCTCTGGGGCGAGGACGTCAAGGCCGAGGGGACCTCGAAGGTCACGTGGGAGATCGAGCCGGTGGGCGATTCCTGCCGCCTGACCGTCACCCACAGCGACCTCCGCGAAGGCGCCAACGAACAGCTCTACGGCGGCTGGCCGATGATCCTCTCCGGGCTGAAGACCTGGCTGGAGACCGGTGAGACGCTGACGACCCCGGGCTCGCTGATGTACACCTAGGCGCGCCTCCAGCGGTCCTACTCCGTCCGCTGCCTCCACAGCAGGCTCACGGCGAACGTCACCACGCACAGGACCAGCATTGCCAGGACCATCCGGGCCCAGCTTTCCTGGTCCACGCCGCCGCCCGCGAACACGCCGATCATCACCGTGGCCGTGATCGCGCCGACGTACCGGCACGTCTGGTAGATGCCCGCCGCGACGCCCCGTTCCTGGGGCCGGATGGACACGAACATGCCCTGGTTGGTGGCGATGCCCACGGTCCCGTACGGAATACCCATCAGTGCTGTCAGCACCACCACGAGCGGGATCGCCAGGGTGCCGGTGAGCAGCCACATCAGGGCGGCGGCCACGGTCAGGAGCACGACGCCGGCAACCAGCACCCGCCGCACGCCGAACCTTCCCATCGCTTTCACCGCCCAGGGGGTGGCCAGGACGGACATGCCCGCCAGGGGCAGCATCAGCAGGCCCACCGCGCCGGGCCCGTAGCCGCCGGCCTCCTGCAGGAGCTGGGGAAGGCCGAAGAAGACGAAGTAATAGACGCTGCTGAAAACCGCGAAGCCGAGATAGATGAGCATGAGGGACCTGTTGCGGCCCAGGAGCCTCAGGTCCAGGAACGGGCGGGCAAAGCGGAGCTCCCGCCAGGCGAACAGTGCCGCCACTGCCGTTCCCGCGCCCAGCATCCACCAGCGGTAGCCCGCCACGACATTTAGGGCGGCCATCATCACCAGCAGCAGCGCGGTGACAAAGCCCAGGATGCCGGGAATGTCCGAGTCCCGCAGCAACTCGGCCACGCTGCCGCGTTCCCGGGCTTTGTCCGCCGGCGCCGCCCGCCGCACGATCAGCAGCGCTGCGAGCGCAAGCGGGACGTTGACCAGGAACAACGCCTCCCAGCCCACGAAGCCCACCAGCAGCCCTCCGATCACAGGCCCCACCGCTGCCGCCGATGTGTTGGCCATCTGCAGGGTGCCCAGCGGACGTGCCGGTTCCACGTTGGCCCGGTGCGCAATGGCGCCCACCATCACCGCGGCGCTGGGATAGGCGGTGGCCGTGCCCAGCGCCATCACGGCCCGGGCCACGCAGAGCAGCGCAAAGTTCGGGGCGAACGGCGCCATCGCGCAGGTCAGCGCCACCAGCGCCATGCCCAGCATGAACATCCGCCTCGGCCCAAACCTGTCCGCAAGCCTGCCCATCACCGGCTGGCCCGCCGCTGAGGCAAGGTAAAACGAGGTGACCACCCAGGTGACCGCGGCGACGTCGAGCCCAAAATCAGCGCGGAGCACCACCAGGGCGACGGCGATCATGGAGGAGTTGAGGGGGTTCAGTGCCGTGCCCAGGCTGAGGCCGGCGACGGCCAGTGCAGTCCGGGTTTTGTTGCTCACGGAAACAGTCTGCTGCATACCGCCGGGCCGGCGCGACTTTGAGGAAACCTACCGTCCCAGGGCGCCTGGCTGGACGGGCGGGAACAGGCTTTCTTCAACAATGCCGGTGAGCCTGCGGATCACCTCGGACTGGCCAGGCAATTCCATACCCTCGGGATTCTCGGTGTAGATCACCAGCACAAAGGCCGAGCCGCGGTAGCTCAGCACGGCGGCGTCGTGAAGGGCGCCGCCCAACTCCCCATACTTGTGGAACACGTCAACGCCGGCCTGTGACCCTGCCGGGATCAGGTCCTCGTTGTTGGTCTCCTGCATGTAGCCGAGCAACTGGGCCGTGTGGTCCTCATCCAGGAGGTCCCCGGCGTACAGCTTCTTCAGGACCAGGGCCATATCCGCGGGCGCCAGGCGGTTCTCCTCCGGGTCATAGGTGACGCCGATTGAGGCTGCGTAGCCTGTCAGCTCCGGGTATCCCACGGCGTCCATCAGCAAAAGCCAGGAATCGTTGTTGCTTTGGTTCACCATGGCTTCAAGCTGGAACGCCGCGTCGTAGTCCCCCAGCGGCCCGTTTAGGTCAGCTTTTCCGGTTTCAACCAGATGGTAGTAGGCCGCGGCCGTGATGATCTTCGCCGTGCTGGCGGCCGCGAATTCGTCCATGTCACCGAAGGCCAGCGCCGCGTCACCCGATACGTCAGCCAGAGCCAGCCCGATCCTGTAGCCGGTGTCCTCCGCCAGGACGGCGTCGATGCGGTCCTGGAGTGACGCCGGGGCAACAGCCACCGGGGTCTCCTGGATGGCTGCTGGGACCGGGACTGCCGTGCCGGAGAAGGGCACGGAACGGACTGCGGCCACACCAACGATTGCCGCAATGACCTGTGCCACGGCGGAGAACAGCGCCACCAGCCTCTTCCGCACCCGGCGGGGCTGGCGGAAATGGCGCCCGGCCGGGCGCAGCCGCGGGTCCGCCGCCATGTGAGCTCCTGCCACCTCGACGATCACACAATCGGACGGATGCCCTGCACGTCAGCGGGTGCGGCTCGCCAGGGCCCCATCGAGGAACTCCAGGTGCGCGGGCTTCACGGTCACAGCATCGCCGGCGTATTCGGGATGCTTGGCGAGGAATTTCTTAATGAAGGGGCAGACAGGAACAATGCCCACGCCCGCCCTGACCGTCTCGTCCAGGGCAACGGTGGCGAGCTGGCCCGCCAGGCCCTGCCCGCCGTATTCCTCATTGATCACCGTGTGGTAGAAAATCCGCTCCGGCGAGGCGCCGCCGTCGTACTCCTTGTACGCCGCCTTGCCAATCACATTGCCGGCGTCGAGGATCTCGAAGCGGTCGCGGTCGGGGTTATGGCGGACGGTGATGTCACTCAAGGGGATCTCCTTCGATGCGGTGTGTCCTTCAGCCTAACCTCAGCCGAAGGGCATCTATTTCCGCACCCGTCCCTTACCGGACATCACCGTCCCGCCGCCCCGCCTGCGGCGCCGCCTGGCCCGTTCCGGCCTAGCTCAGGTAGCCGTTCGGGTTGAGGACGTACTTGGTGGCAGCACCCGCGTCGAACTCCGCGTAGCCCTGGGGCGCCTCTTCAAGCGTGATGGCCTTGGCGTTCACGTTCTTGGCGATGTGCACCTTGTCGTTCAGGATGGCCATCATCAGCTGCCGGTTGTACTTCATCACGGGGCACTGGCCCGTGGTGAAGCTCAGCGACTTCGCCCAACCGGTACCCAGGCTCAGGCTCAGGGCACCCTTCTTGGCTGCCTCGTCGACGCCGCCCGGATCGCCCGTCACATACAGCCCCGGGATGCCCAGCGCACCGCCGGCAGCGGTGATGTCCATCAGCGAGTTCAACACCGTGGCCGGAGCCTCCTCGGCGTCCTTGCCGTGTCCGTGGCCGCGCGCCTCGAAGCCCACCGCATCCACGCCGCAGTCCACTTCCGGCACACCCAGGATCTGCTCGATCTGCTCCGCCGGTCCCCCCTTGGTGAGGTCCACCGTTTCGCAGCCGAAGCTGCGCGCCCGCGCCAGCCTGTCCTCGTTCAGGTCGCCCACAATCACGACGGCGGCGCCCAGCAGGTGAGCGCTGGTAGCCGCTGCCAGGCCCACGGGACCGGCCCCCGCAATGTACACCGTGGACCCAACCCCCACGCCGGCAGTCACGGCCCCGTGGAATCCCGTGGGGAAGATGTCCGAGAGCATGGCCAAGTCAAGGATTTTCTCCATGGCCCGGTCCTTGTCCGGGAACTTCAGCAGGTTCCAGTCGGCGTACGGCACCAGCACGTAATTGGCCTGGCCGCCCACCCAGCCGCCCATGTCCACGTATCCGTAGGCGCTGCCCGGACGGTCCGGGTTCACGTTCAGGCAGATGCCCGTCTTGCGCTCCTTGCAGTTCCGGCAGCGGCCGCAGGCAATGTTGAACGGGACTGAACAAAGGTCCCCCACCTTGATGAATTCAACGTCGCGGCCAACTTCCACCACTTCGCCGGTGATCTCGTGCCCCAGCACCAGGTCCGGCGGTGCGGTGGTGCGGCCGCGCACCATGTGCTGGTCCGAGCCACAGATGTTGGTGGCCACAGTCTTCAGGATCACGCCATGGTTGACGGCGCGTCCGACGTTTGCCGGGTTGACCCCCGGCCCGTCCTTCAGTTCGAACGTGGGGTAGTCGATGTCGATCAGTTCGACTTTCCCGGGGCCCTTGTAGGCAACGGCTTTGTTCCCTGTCATCTTTTTCTCCTGTTATCCCACGGTTCACCCGGTAGGGCGGCCGTGATTCATGAGTGGTGATGCACACCCCGCCGGACAGGCACCGTCCAGCATCTGCTGATGGCTGGGGATCAGTTGCCGGAGAGCTTCCTGGAGTGGGGTGCGCCCAGTCTAAGCACGGATAGCCGCCATAGCTAGGGGTAGTAAGCCCGGCTGACTACCTGTTTGTGGATTGGGGGTTACGCGGGCATCCGCCGGAACCGATGACTTCCGCTGCGAAGCCTTGTAGTCTCGGCACGGAGGACGATCCAATGTCCCGACACTGACGGAAAACCAAGGAGCGGACATGCCAGCCAACGAGGACGAAATGCAGATCCTGGACCAATGGAGCAACCGGCTGGCCCAGGCGCTGCAGATCCTGGACCTGAAGGTGGACCACGATCTGCTCCTGGACCTGGCCCGCAAGTCTGCCGACTCCGTGACCCATGCCGCCGCCCCCATCACCACCTTCATGGTGGGATATGCCGCGGGCCTGGAAGCCGGCACGGGCAGTGCCGGCACCAAGGAGGCATCAACGGCCTCCGTAGAGAAAGCGGCGGACGTGGCCTTCCAGCTGTGCGAGGACGGGCACGACGGCGGCCCGGCCAGCAAGGGCTGGGCGGACACAGCCCAATAGCGGGCCTGGGCCGCAAACACGGTGCTGGCCCGCGCCGCTTATGCGGGCGCGGGCCGCTCGTGTTAGCCAGGCACCCTAGGCCGTGGCGGGCGCAGTTTCAGTAACAGGCTCCAGCTTTACGATCACGGCTTTGGAGACCGGCGTCTGGCTGCCTTCCGCCACACTCTCCAGCGGTACCAGGACATTCGCCTCCGGATAGTAGGCGGCCGCGCATCCGCGCGCTGACGGATAGGACACCAGGCGGTAGTTCCGCAGGACCCGCTCCACGTTGTCCGGATACACCCCGCGCACGTCCACGTGCTGCCCGTCTTCAAGCCCCAGCTCGGCCAGGTCCTCCGGACTCACGAACACCACCTCGCGGCCCTTCTTGATCCCCCGGTACCGGTCATTGTGGCCGTAAATGGTGGTGTTGAACTGGTCGTGCGAGCGCATGCTCTGCAGTATCAGGGTGCCGGCCGGACGCTCCACATGTTCCAGTTCGTTGACGGTGAGCATGGCCTTGCCGGTGGGGGTGTTGAACGTGCGGGAATCGCGGGGGCCGTTGGGCAGGACAAAGCCGCCTTCCTGCCGGATCTTTCGGTTGTAGTCCTCGCAGCCCACCACCACGTGGGAGATATGCTCGCGGATCAGGTCGTAGTCCTTCTGGAACCCGGCCCAGTCTGCGGAAATCCTGTCTCCCAGCACACGCTGCGCCAGCTGGCAGACGATCGCCACCTCGGAGAGCAGGTGCGGGGCCACCGGTGCAACGGTGCCGTGGGAGGCGTGCACGGCACAGACCGTGTCCTCCACCGAGACGAACTGCGGGCCGGATTCCTGCAGGTCGATCTCGGTGCGGCCCAGCGTGGGCAGGATCAATGCCTCGGCGCCGGTCACGGCGTGGGAGCGGTTGAGTTTGGTTGAGATCTGGACGGAGAGGTCCGTGCCGGCCATTGCCGATTCGGCAGCCCGGGTGTCCGACATGGCGCCCACGAAGTTGCCGCCCATCGCGATGAAAACCTTGATCCCGCCGTCGCGCATCTGCCTGATGGTTTCCACCGCGTCCGCGCCGTGCTCCCGCGGCGGTTCGAAGCTGAACTCCTTGCCCAGGGCGTCCAGGAACGCCGGCGGCATCTGCTCCCAGATGCCCATGGTGCGGTCCCCCTGGACATTGCTGTGCCCGCGGATGGGTGAGGCGCCCGCGCCCGGCTTGCCGATATTGCCGCGCAGCAGCAGCAGGTTGATGATCTCCTTGATGGTGGCCACGCCCTTTTTGTGCTGGGTGATGCCCATGGCCCACGTGATGATGACCTTCTCCGCGCGGAGGTAGCGGTCGGCCAGTTCGTCGATTTCCTCGGCCCGCAGGCCGGTGGCTTCCAGGACGGCTGCCTCGTCCAGTTCGGCAAGGTGCGCCCGGAGCTCCTCAAGTCCCTGGCAGTGTTCCTCGAGGAACTGGTGGTCCAGCACGGTTCCCGGGTTGGCCGCCTCGGCGTCGAGGACCCGCCGGGACACCGCCTGCAGCAGCGCCATGTCCCCGCCAATCCGGACCTGGAGGAACTGGTCGGCCAGATCGGTGCCGCGGCCGATGATGCCCTTGACCTTCTGCGGGTTCTTGTAGCGCATCAGCCCCGCCTCGGGCAGCGGGTTGACCGCCACGATGCTTGCACCGGCTTCCTTCGCCTCTTCCAGGGCCGTGAGCATCCGCGGATGGTTGGTGCCCGGGTTCTGGCCCATGATGATGATCAGGTCCGCCTTGGCGAAGTCGTCATAGGAGACCGTGGCCTTGCCCACGCCGATGGTCTGGCCCATGCCCCAGCCGGAGGACTCGTGGCACATGTTGGAGCAGTCCGGCAGGTTGTTGGTGCCGTACCCGCGGATGAACAGCTGGTAGAGGAAGGCGGCCTCGTTCGACGTGCGGCCGCTGGTGTAGAAGGCCGCCTGGTCCGGGCTGGGCAGGGAGTTCAGCTTGTCCGCGATGATCCCGAACGCCTCGTCCCAGCTGACGGGCCGGTAGCGGTCCTCACCTGCTGGTTTGTACACCGGCTCGGTCAGGCGTCCCTGCATGCCCAACCAGTACTCGGACCGCTGCAGCAGTTCGCTGACGGGGTGCTCCTGCCAGAAATCGGAGCCAATCACCACCGGGGTGGCCTCCCACGTCACGGCCTTGGCGCCGTTTTCGCAGAATTCGAACGTCTTGCGGTGGCCCGGGTCCGGCCACGCGCAGCTCATGCAGTCGAACCCGTCCTTCTGGTTCAGCGCCAGCAGGGTCTTCCTGGACCGTTCCAGGCCCATGTGCTTCAGAGCCGGCTGCATGGAATGGTAGACGCCCGGCACTCCCGCTGCCCATGTCTTCGGGTGGCCGCTGACTTCGATGTCGGATTCGTCGGCCTCTTCAACTTCGGGATTCTTGCGCGTCACGGCTGGTTCTCCTTGCGTTCTGCAGGCGCGGCCGTCTTCCGATGTTTCGGCGGGCCGGTTCCTTCCCCACACTTGTTCAGGGTGGCGGGGAAGTCAAGGAGGGCAGCTCCCCGCCGCGCAGGCAGCATGGGCAACGGACGACGGCGGCACGCAGCTGGCGTTAGGCTGGTTACCTTGGCTGAAGCAAGCGGCCGCAGGAACCACTCTGCGCGGAGCGCCACCATGTCCGACGATCTCGTCCTTGCCGCCCTCGCGGCCTCCTCCTTCTCCCTGCCCCACCTGCGGGACGGCCAGCTGGCCGGCATGGCAGCCCTCGCCGCGGGCCGTGACGTCCTGGCCGTCATGCCCACCGGCTATGGCAAATCCGCGATCTACCAGGTCGCGGCGCAGCACCTGCACAACACCAAGGGACGTCCCGCCGTCGTGGTTTCCCCGCTCATTGCCCTGCAGGAGGACCAGCTTGAGGGGCTGGACGGGGACCTGGGTCCGGGTGCGGCAGTGGCCGTCAACTCCTCCCGCAGCGATTCCGAGGTGGAGGCGGCCTGGCAGGCGGTGGAAAGCGGCACAGCCACGTTCCTGTTCCTGGCCCCGGAGCAGCTGGCCAAGCACAAGACCGTTGACCGCATCGCAGCGCTGGGCATTTCCCTGTTTGTGGTGGACGAGGCCCACTGCGTCTCCTCCTGGGGCCACGATTTCCGCCCCGACTACCTCGGCCTGGGCCGCATCCGCGAACAGCTCGGCAATCCTCCCGTGGCCGCCCTTACCGCCACCGCATCTCCCCCAGTCAGGGACGAAATCGTGGAGCGGCTGCGCATGAAGGACCCGCTGGTCCTGGTCCGCGGG
This sequence comes from Pseudarthrobacter sp. NCCP-2145, assembly GCF_023708005.1. Classification (NCBI taxonomy): domain Bacteria; kingdom Bacillati; phylum Actinomycetota; class Actinomycetes; order Micrococcales; family Micrococcaceae; genus Pseudarthrobacter; species Pseudarthrobacter sp. NCCP-2145. Next base: position 26,779 of record NZ_BRCG01000013.1, read on the forward strand.
TTCGACCGGCCCAACATCACGCTGGACGTCGTACGCCACCACGAGGACAAGGACAAACGCAAGGCCGTGCTGAAGCAGGTGGCCGCCCTGGCCCGTGACGGTCAGGGGCTCCTCTACGCCGCCACCCGCAAGGACACCGAAAAGTACGCCGCCAAGCTGTGCAAGGTGGGGCTGCGCGCGGAGGCCTACCACGCAGGCCGTTCGGCCGCGGATCGCGAACGCATCCACGAACAGTTCCTGGCGGACGGCCTCGACGTGGTGGTGGCCACCACCGCTTTCGGCATGGGCATCGATAAACCCAATGTGCGCTTCGTGGTCCATGCGGACATTCCGGAATCCTTGGACTCCTACTACCAGGAAATCGGCAGGGCCGGACGTGACGGGGAACCCGCGTCCGCTGTGCTCCACTACCGGTCAGAGGACCTGGGCCTGCGGAAGTTCTTTGCCACCCACACCCCCGATCCCGCCTCTCTGCTGGCTCTGCTGAAAGTTCTGAAGGCAGCGGACGGGCCCACGCCCAAGTCATCGCTGCCTGATCTCACGGGGCTTCCCGCCCGGCGCATCACCGGGCTGCTGAACCAGCTGGAGGAAACCGGCGCCGTTGCCCTGGGCAAGCGCGGCGTCCGGCTGGCCTCCACAGCCAGGCTGCCCGCCCTGGTGCGCGGCGCCGTCGAACTCGCCGAGGCCCGCCAGCGCGTTGACCAGTCCCGGCTCACCATGATGCGCGCCTATGCGGAGACGGACGGCTGCCGCCGCCAGTTCCTGCTGGGCTATTTCGGCGAGGACCTGGCGGAGGCCTGCGGCAACTGTGATGCCTGCGCTGACGCCGCCAGGCACCCCTCCCGTGACGGGGCGGACGACGGCGGCAGAGCCCCGGGTGGGCGGGCGGCGGAGCCGTTCCCGCTCCAGTCCGCCGTGGTCCACAAGGAGTGGGGGCCGGGCCTGGTGATGCGGCATGAGGACGACGTCATCACCGTCCTGTTCGAACACGAGGGCTACAAGACCCTCTCGCGCGCCGCCGTTGTGGAACACGGACTCCTGAAGCCGGCATAGGTGGGTAGGCTTTAAGGAGACTCCGACGAAAGGCCCGCAGCGTGGAAGTACCTGCTTATGTTTGGACCCTGACCATTGCCGGGATCGTGGGCCTGCTGGCCTTCGATTTCTTCTTCCATGTGCGCAAGGCCCACACGCCCTCGCTTAAGGAAGCCGCCCTCTGGTCCTCGATCTATGTGGGCATCGCCGTGCTCTTTGGACTGGGCGTGCTGCTGTTCGGGGGACCCACCATGGGCACCGAATACTTCGCCGGATACATCACGGAGAAGGCATTGTCCGTGGACAACCTCTTCGTCTTCCTGATCATCATGGCCAGCTTCCGGGTGCCCCGCGCGGACCAGCAGAAGGTGCTGCTGTTCGGCATCGTCTTTTCCCTGATCGCGCGCACGGGCTTCATCCTCCTGGGCGCTGCGCTGATCAACAGCTTCGCGTGGGTGTTCTACATCTTCGGCCTGATCCTCCTGATCACCGCCGGAAACCTGCTCAAGCCGGGCAGCCACGACGACGACTCCGAGGGCCTGGTGGTCCGGCTCGCCAAGAAGTTCCTGCCGGCGTCGGAACACTACGACGGCGACAAGCTGTTCACCGTCGAGAACGGCAAGCGCGTCCTGACCCCGATGCTCCTGGTGATGGTGGCAATCGGCGGCACGGACATCCTGTTTGCGCTGGACTCCATCCCGGCGATCTTTGGCCTGACCCAGAACGTCTTTATTGTCTTCACGGCCACGGCGTTCTCCCTGATGGGCCTGCGCCAGCTCTACTTCCTGATCGACGGACTGCTGGACCGGCTGATCTTCCTGTCCTACGGCCTCGCCGTCATCCTGGGTTTCATCGGCGTCAAACTCATCCTGCACGCCCTGCATGAGAACACCCTGCCGTTCATCAACGACGGCGAGCACGTCAGCGTGGTGGAAGTCAGCACGGGCGTTTCCCTGAGCGTCATCCTCGGCGTCCTGGTGATCACGGTGCTGGCGTCCATCTTCAGCCCCAAGGGCAAGGCCAAAAATGCCGTCTCCGGCGCCCGCCGGCACGCCGTCGAGTACCTGGACCTCAACTACGAGACGGACATGAACGAGCGGGACAAGATCTTCGCCGCGATGTGCCGCGAGGAGAACGAGATCCGGAAGCTGCCGGAGAAGTACAAGCGGCTCATCCGCAACGAGACCGAATTCCTGGACCTGCTGCGAAAAGCCCACGACGAACACGACAAAGCCCAGGTGCGGGCGGCCGCGGAGAACTGACCGTCCCACCCAACCAGGTAGCAGTAAGTGTCGTTTTGAGGGCTCGGAACGACACTTACTGCTACCCACTTTGAAGCTTGTCTGTTTGTCAGTGCCCCTTGCTACGTTTGGACCAGGGCCAGGGGATCCGCCTCCGGCCTGGCAATGACAGCCCGGCTGTCTATGGGGAGGCCCCGTGTTCTTGCTCGAAGCCGCAGTGGCCGGCGCGCCGCCGGACCTGGTGTTTTCCGCCAGCGACCTCGTGGCCGCCAGCGAGTGTGAGTACCGCACGCTCCGGATCCTTGACGAGAAGCTGGGCCGCGCCCCCAAGGCGGAGTTCCCCGCGGACGAGATGCAGGTCCGCGCCGGCGAGCTGGGCGACCGGCACGAGCAGACCGTCCTGGCCAGCCTGGTTGCACGGTACGGAGAGTGGGATGCCAGCCGCGGCGCCGGCGTCTATTCGCTCGAACGCGGCCCGAACCTGCGCGGGGACCTGCAGGCCAGGCACGCGGAGACCGAACTCGCCCTGCGGTCCGGGGCGGACGTGGTCTTCCAGGCCACCTTCTTTGACGGGGAGTTCCTGGGTTACGCGGATTTCCTGGTCAACGAGGCCGCGGGCACAGGCAGCCCGGGCCGGTACGAGGTCTGGGACACCAAACTTGCACGGCACGCCAAGGTGGGCGCCCTCCTGCAGCTTGCGGCCTACGGCGACCAGCTGCTCGGGATGGGGCTGGACCCCTCGCCGGTGGTCACCCTGGTCCTGGGGACCCGCGTGGGCGGGGACTGGCTCCGCAGCAGCCATTCCCTCCCGGACCTGTTGCCGGTGTTCCGTGAACGGCGCCGGCGCTTCCGCGAGCTGACCGCGGAGCACAGGGCAGGTGAGGCCACTGTGCAGTGGCAGCAACCGGGGATCGTCCACTGCGGCCGGTGCGACTACTGCGCCGGGCAGGTCCAGGCGCACCGGGACCTGCTGATGGTGGCGGGAATGTCCGTGGTGCAGCGGAAGAAGCTGCACGCGGCAGGCATCACCACCATTGATGAACTGGCGGCGATGCCTGCCTCGGACGCCCGGAATTCCGTGGTCCGGCTGCGGGCCCAGGCGCGGATGCAACTGGGGCTGGACGCCGTGGCGGGGTCCCGGACCTTCACCAAGGACGGCGGGCCCCACACCGTCTCGTTCACCGTCCTGCCCGACAACACCATAGGGTTGCTCCCACCGCCCAGCCCCGGGGACATCTTCTTCGACTTCGAGGGCGATCCCCTCTGGCAGGATCCCGCCACCGGAGCCTGGGGCATCGAGTACCTGTTCGGCGTGGTTGAGGCGCCGGACGCGGACCACCCCGGCGATCCTGTGTTCCGCCCGTTTTGGGCGCATTCCCGTTCCGAGGAGCGCCGCGCCTTCCTGGACTTCCTCGGGTACGTGGAAGAACGCCGCGCCCGCTTCCCGGACATGCACGTCTACCACTACGCCGCCTATGAAAAGACGGCCCTCCGCAACCTCTCGCTGGCGCACCAGGCCGGGGAGGACACCGTGGACTCCTGGCTGCGGGAAGGGCTGCTGGTGGATCTCTACGCCACGGTCCGGCAGTCGCTGCGCATCTCTGAAGCGTCCTACTCCATCAAGAAACTGGAACCGCTGTACATGGGCAGCAACCTTCGCTCGGGTGACGTCAAAGACGCCGGTGCGTCCGTGGTGGCCTACGCTGCCTACTGCGCGGCCAGGGAAGCGGGAGATCACACCGAAGCAGGCAAGGTCCTGGCGTCCATCTCCGACTACAACCAGTACGACTGCCTGTCCACGCTCCGCCTCCGGGACTGGCTGCTGGACGTCGCCGGGCAGGCCGGCGGAGCGGAAGCCAGCGAGGCCGGGGCCCGCCGGCCAGCGGCGGCAGGGGAAGCGGCTCAGGAAACCGATGCGCCTCAGGAAACTGCTGAGGAAGCCACGCTGCGTGAATACCTGGCAGGCCTGCCGGAGGACCGGGCCTGGACTGACGACGAACGCGCCATCGCCATGGTGGCCGCCGCCACCGGCTACCACCGCCGGGAACGCAAGCAGTTCTGGTGGCAGCACTTCGACCGGGTCGAGGCACCGGTCGAGAACTGGGCGGACCAGCGGAACGTGTTCCTGGTGTCGTCGGCGGAGGTTGCCTCGGACTGGGCGCTGGCCAAACCCCGGGAACGGATGCGGACCCGCACCCTCCGGCTGCGCGGCACCATGACCGAAGGCTCGGATTTCCGCGCGGACTCCACCTGGTGCCGGCTCTACGACGCGCCGCCACCGGAAGGCATGGCTGCCCCGGATGCTGCGCCCGGCGCACGGGCCTTTTCGTTCGGCACGAGGATCAGCGACGTCGCCCCTGCGCCTGACAACCCGGAGCACACCATCATCACCGTTGCCGAGCGGGAGACCGGAAAGGTGGCCGCCTACCCGCATCTTCCCGTCGCCCTGACCGAGGACCAGCCGCTGGCCACCACCAGCATTGAGGCTGCCATCGCCGAGCTTGCCCGCACGGTTGGTTCCTACGTGCCGTCACTGCTGGCCCACCCCGGCCTGGACATCCTGCGGAAAAAGGCCCCGCGGTTCCGCACGCTTTCCGGGCCGGTGGAGGTGCGCCATGGCACCATGGGCCCGCCGGATTACGCCGCCTCCATCACGGCGTCCCTCCGGGATCTTGAGTATTCCTACCTGGCAGTGCAGGGTCCTCCCGGAACCGGAAAGACGTACGTGGGCGCCCACGTTATCGGCAGCCTGGTGGCTGAGGGCTGGAAAATTGGCGTGGTGGGCCAGTCGCACAACGTGGTGGAAAACCTGCTCTGCCGTGCCATCGACACGGGCGGGGTCTCCCCCTCGTCCGTGGCCAAGAAGCTCGCTGCACCACACGACGTCCCGTGGACCCGGACGGGAGACGGCGACGTCGCCCAGCTGCTCGCATCCGCCGGCGGCTGCCTTGTGGGCGGAACCGCGTGGACCATGACGGGCAAGGAGGTCCCGGCCGGCTCGCTGGACCTCCTGGTGGTTGACGAGGCCGGACAGTTTTCGCTGGCCAACACCCTTGCCGTTGCGCGGGCGGCCAAGCGGCTCCTCCTGCTCGGTGATCCGCAGCAGCTCCCCCAGGTCACCCAGGGCGCCCACCCGGAACCGGTGGATGAATCGGCGCTGGGCTGGCTTGCCGCGGGGCACGCCACCCTGCCCGCGAGCCTTGGCTACTTCCTGGCAGACAGCTGGCGGATGCATCCGGACCTGTGCCGTGCGGTGTCACGGCTCAGCTACGAAGGAAAGCTGCAGTCCGCACCGGCGGCTTCGCTGCGCAGCCTCGAGGAGCTGCCGCCCGGCGTCGAGACCGTGTTCGTGGAGCACTCCGGCAATACCACGGCATCCGTGGAGGAGGCCGCTGAGGTGGTTCGTCAGGCGAAGCGGCACCTGGGACTGAAGTGGAAGCCTGGTGCCGAGAATGAGTTCCGGCCCCTCGGTCAGCAGGACATTTTGGTGGTGGCCGCCTACAACGCCCAGGTCCACCTGGTCCGCAAGGCACTGGAGGAAGCCGGCCTGCCGCAGGTCAGGGTGGGCACGGTGGACAAGTTCCAGGGGCAGGAAGCACCCGTGGTACTGGTGTCCATGGCGTGCTCGGCCGTGGCTGAAGCACCGCGGGGTGCAGAGTTCCTGCTGAACAGGAACCGGATCAATGTTGCCGTCTCACGGGGGCAGTGGCGGGCAGTGATCATCCGCTCCCCCGAGCTCACCAGCTACATGCCGCACCGGCCCGCAGCACTGGAGGAGCTGGGCGCGTTCCTGGGCCTTAGCCCCCGCCCCTGACAGGAGATGCCGGTCAGTGGGCCCTGAACCCGCGGAAGTTGCCCTGCGCTGCTGAGAAAGAGTCATCAACCCTCTCCACCCGGCCGGGGGTGTTCCGGGACTTCAGCCAGTCGAGAAGCGCCCGGACCTGCAGCTCGGAGCCTTCGGCAACGACGGCGACCGAACCGTCACTGAGATTCCTCGCTTCGCCGGCCAGGCCCAGTTCCTCCGCTTTGCCCATGGTCCGGAAGCGGAAGCCCACTCCCTGCACGATGCCGAAAACGCGCGCCTCCAGCCGGACCGTGCCCGCCACAGCGTCATTGTCCGGGGCATCAGGCGCCCCGGATGGCGGCCCTGCATGCCTCGCCATGGTGCCTCCCCTGAATCAGCGCCCCCTGCCCAACCAGGTAGCAGTAAGTGTCGTTCTGAGCCGCCAAAACGACATCACCTGCTACCTGGCTGGGCGGAAGGACAACCCGTTAGTTGATGGTGATGTCGCGGGTGCTGTGGTTGTAGCGGATGGTGACGGTGCCGCCGGCGTGGTGCAGTTCGTGGTTAGGGCCGTCGAACGCGCCGAAAGCGCCATAGTTCTCATCCCAAGAGCGGTTGAGGGCGATCTTGAAGGTGTAGAAACCGGCAGGCAGTTCGGCGCTCTTCTTCCAGATCTGGTCCAGGAAGTCGAACTCCATCTGCGCTTCGTCGTACTGCGGCGCCCAGTTCTCGGGAGCACCCAGGATGGTGTTGAAGTCGCCGGCTACAGCCACGGCCTCAGGCTGGGGGTGCGTCTCCACGTCCGGGCCTTCAAAGGACTCTGCGAGTGCGGGTGCGGCAGCTTCCTCAGTTTTGGCCGGAGCCTTGCCCTTGCGGACAGCCTTCACCACGGGTTCGACGGCGTCCTCGAGTACCTTGGCTGCCTTGCCAACGGCGGCGGCAGCCTTCTTGGCAGGCGTCTTCTTGGTGGCCTTCTTGGTGTCCGTGGCGGCAACTGCCGTTTCGGGAACCGCGGTGGTCTTTCGGACGAAGCCCTCGGGAGCGGTGGGAACCTGGACATCCGCGGGGATGGGCGTGCCTGCGTCGAGGGCGCTGGCGAAGGAGACGGCGTCCGGGAAGGCAACCGTGGCGCGCATGCCTTCGTCAGTGATGGTCCAGCCGGAGCGGCCCTTGACCAGCCAGCCGGCCTTGACCAGCTTTGCGGTGGCCGAGGTGAGCGTCTTGTGGCCGCGGGGAATGCCGCCGCTGAGCAGCTCGGCCTCGTGCTCGTTGAACGGCACCCGGGCCGTTGCCTCGGCGAGGACCTGGCCCGCGTTCAGTGCATCGCCGGACCACACACCTTCGGTCAGGACATCCAGCACGGTCTTGAGTCGAAGGAAGGTGTTTTCTGCGGTGGACTTGGCCATGATTCCCCTTTATAAAAGCGATCGGTCTTAGGCATCTTGCCAACTGCCCGTTAAATCGCGCGACTTGAAATGGTTAACACTGCGTGTCGTGACCGACTGTTAAGCGGACGTCCCAACAAGTGAGGCTGAGGTCTCGGGAAACGGGCTGGCTGCACAACCCTTGAGCGCTGACATGGGTGCCGCACTGCACTTCCCAGACACGCCTGCGGCACCCAGTTTAGCGGTATGACGGCACTGCTGTTGCCTCGGACACGTTACGCGTGCGCCACGTCCCCGCCGTTCAGTTCATCCAGCAGCTCAGCCTTGCGCTCCTCGGAGGCAAACGACGAGTGGATGGAGTTCGCGGCGAGCCTGGCCTTGTCGAAGTCGGAGAGCTCGAAGACCGCCCCAAGCTGGGCGAAATTGTCATCCACGTAGCCGCCAAAGTAGGCCGGATCATCGGAGTTGACGGACACGTTCAGCCCGGCCGCCAGCATGGCGGGAAGGGGATGGTCTGCCAGGGTGTCAACGGCCCGGAGCCGGACGTTGGACAGCGGGCAGACGGTGAGCGGAATCCGCGCATCCACCAGGCGCTCCACCAAATCCGGATCGTCCATGCAGCGGATGCCGTGGTCGATCCGCTCGACGCCAAGGATGTCCAGGGCCTCGATAATGTACGACGCCGGCCCCTCCTCCCCTGCGTGGGCGGTCAGCCGCAGCCCTGCCTCGCGGGCTTTCGCATAGAGCCGCTCGAACTTGGACGGCGGGTTCCCCACCTCGGCAGAATCCAGACCGATGGCAGCAATCGGAGCATTCATGGCCAGCAGTCCGTCCAGGACCTCCAGCGCGGATTCCTCGGAGAGGTCCCGCAGGAAGGCCGCAATCAGCAACGTGGAGATCCCGAACTCCTCCTGCGAGGTGGCCAGGACGGACGCAACGCCGTTGACGCACGTTGAAAGCGGGATGCCGCGCGAGAGGTGCGCCTGCGGGTCCATCATGATCTCGGCATGCCGCACCCCTGCGGCAGCGGCCCGCTCAAGGTAGGCGCGGGTCATGTCGGCGAAGTCCTGCTCCGTCTGCAGCACGGCCATGTTGGCGTAGTACAGGTCGAGGAATGACTGCAGGTCCGTGAACTCGTACCTTTCCCGGAGCTCGTCGAGGCCTGCATACGGGAGCGCGATGCCGTTCCGCTCCGCGAGCGCGAAGATCAGCTCCGGCTGGAGGGTTCCCTCAATGTGCAGGTGCAGCTCGGCCACCGGAAGGATCCTGGCGGGGACTTCCAGCTCTGCTGCGTCCAATTCTGTTTCGGGCACGGCAGTGCCGCCGGCAAAGTTATCCATCGGGTCAGGATAATGCCCCGCGCCGGAATCACCACTAGAGTCGGACCAATGCAGAACGCCAAGCACGCTGATGACCTGCAGTACCCGGTTCCGGCCCCCGCCACCGACGGCTTTGTCCGGGTCCGGGGAGCGCGCGAAAACAATCTGCGCAACGTGGACGTGGATGTCCCGCGCGATGCGATCGTGGCGTTCACCGGCGTCTCCGGGTCCGGCAAGTCCTCCCTGGCGTTCGGCACCATCTATGCCGAGGCCCAGCGGCGCTACTTCGAATCCGTCGCCCCGTACGCCCGCCGCCTGATCCAGCAGGGGCACAACCCCAAGGTGGAGATGATCAGCGGGCTTCCGCCCGCCGTCGCCCTTCAACAGCGCCGCGGCGCTCCCAGCAGCCGGTCCACGGTGGGAACCGTCACCACGCTTTCCAACTCCCTCCGCATGCTGTTCTCCCGGGCGGGCACGTACCCGGCCGGCAGCACGCAGCTGGACTCGGATGCCTTCTCCCCCAACACCGCTGCCGGCGCCTGCCGGGAATGCCACGGCCTGGGCGTCGCGCACACCGTGACAGAGTCCTCGCTGGTCCCGGATCCGTCCCTGACCATCCGCGACGGCGCCATCGCGGCCTGGCCGGGTGCCTGGCAGGGGAAGAACCTGCGGGACATCCTCACCCACCTGGGCTACGACGTCGATGTCCCGTGGCGCAAGCTGCCCAAAAAACACCGTGACTGGATCCTCTTCACCGAGGAACAGCCCGTGGTGGAAGTGACACCGCAGAGGGACCGCGTGGCCAAACCGTACAAGGGGCGTTTCTGGAGCGCCAGGAGCTATGTCCTCCATACGCTGGCCGATTCGCAGAGCGCCTCCATGCGTGAACGCGTACTGGCCTACATGGAGTCCGGGCCGTGCCCCCGCTGTTCCGGGACGGGGCTGGTGCCCGAGGCCCTGGCCGTCACGTTTGCGGGCAGGACCATCGCGGAACTCAATGGGCTCCCCATAGTGGAACTCGCCGAGGTTGTCCGGCCCACCGCGATATTGGACGACGCCGGCACGGCCTCCCGCACGCAGCTTTCCGGAGAGTCCAATGAGGTGGCGGTGGCCATCACCCGGGACCTGCTGCAGCGCATCACGGTCCTGCTGGACCTCGGGCTCGGCTACCTGGCGCTCGGCCGGGCCACCCCCACCCTGTCGCCGGGCGAGATGCAGCGGCTAAGGATTGCCACCCAGCTGCGCTCCGGCCTGTTCGGGGTGATCTACGTGCTGGATGAGCCGTCCGCCGGGCTTCATCCGGCCGACGCCGAGCCGCTGCTGGAGGTGCTGGAGCAGCTGAAGGCCTCCGGCAACTCGGTGTTCGTGGTGGAGCACAACATGGATGTGGTCCGCAGGGCGGACTGGCTGGTCGACGTGGGCCCCCGCGCCGGCGAAGGCGGCGGCGAGGTGCTCTACAGCGGGCCCGTTGACGGCCTCGCCGCGGTTGAGGAATCCGTCACCAGGCCGTTCCTGTTCGACGACGGCGCATCCGTCCCGGGCGGCGGTTACCGTGACGGCGGGGCCAGGGAACCGGAGGAGTGGCTGGAGCTGAAGGACATCACCCGGCACAACCTGCGCGGGCTGGATGCCGAGTTCCCCCTGGGCGTGCTGACGGCTGTCACGGGGGTGTCAGGCTCCGGCAAGTCCACGCTGGTGAGCAAGGTCCTGGGCGAGGCTGTCGGCTCCGGGCTCAGGACCCCCGTGGAACAGGACGGCTCCGCGGAGCCCCTGGAGCTGGGAAGCGTCCTGGGCGGCCACCGCATTGACCGCCTGGTGACGGTGGACCAGAAGCCCATCGGCCGGACCCCGCGGTCAAACCTGGCCACCTATACCGGGCTGTTCGACGCCGTCCGGAAGGAATTTGCCGCCACGGAGCAGGCCAGGGCCCGCGGCTTCGGCGCCGGGAGGTTCTCCTTCAACGTTGCGGGCGGTCGCTGCGAAACCTGCCAGGGCGAGGGGTTCGTCGCCGTCGAGCTGCTTTTCCTGCCCGGCAGCTACGGCCCGTGCCCGGAGTGCGCTGGGTCCCGCTACAACCCTGAGACCCTTGAGGTGCAGTATCGCGGGCAGAACATCGCCGAGGTCCTGGCCATGACCGTGGACGCCGCATCCGGGTTCCTGGCCGCCGTGCCCGCCGCAGCCAGGAGCCTCAAGAGCCTGCGGGATGTTGGCCTGGGCTACCTGCGGCTGGGACAGCCGGCCACAGAGCTCTCGGGCGGGGAAGCGCAGCGCATCAAGCTGGCCACGGAGCTGCAACGGGCACAGCGCGGGCACAGCCTCTACCTCCTGGATGAGCCCACCACCGGCCTGCACCCCGCCGATGTGCAGCTCCTGATGGCCCAGCTCCACGGCTTGGTGGATGCCGGCAACTCCGTGGTGGTTGTTGAACACGACATGGCCGTGGTTGCCGGCGCCGACTGGGTCATTGACCTCGGCCCGTCAGGAGGGGACAAAGGCGGCCGGATCATGGCAACCGGGACGCCTGCCGCCGTCGCCCGTTCCACCGATAGCCGCACCGCCGCGTACCTCGCAACCGCCCTCGGTCAGGGAACCACCAGCTAACGCCCAGAAACATCTCGATTTGATAACGCCGGTGCAATGTCCTAGCGTGAAAAGCATGCCCGCTGCTGGCGGGCCCATGAATGCCCGGTGCTGCCTTCACCACAACTGCCCAGCAGGCAGCTACCGACATGACCTCTATTCGTCAGGGGCGGGCAGTGGCGCGATGATCTCCGGGGACGGAAGCAGCGCAGGTGGCCTTCAGGAGCATCACCCATCATGAAAAACACCAAATTCCGCACTGCCGCACGCCGCGGAGCCACCGTAGCCGCCATCTCCGCGGCAGGACTGGCCCTCTCAGCCACGGCGGCAAACGCCACCACCAGCACCTCCACGTGGGATGCCCTGGCACAGTGCGAGAGCGGCGGCAACTGGTCCATCAACACCGGCAACGGCTACTCCGGCGGCCTGCAGTTCAGCCCCACCACCTGGGCTGCCTACGGCGGCACGGGTTCCGCCGCTGACGCCAGCCGCGAGCAGCAGATCGCCGTAGCCGAGCAGGTCCAAGCCTCGCAGGGCTGGGGCGCCTGGCCCTCCTGCTCCGCCCAGCTGGGCCTGAGCGGCAGCGGCACCGGCGTTGCGCCGCAGTCCGTGCCGGTCCAGAGCGCACCAGTACAGGCGGCTCCGGCGCAGGCCGCACCGGTGCAGCAGAGCGTGCCCGCCGAGCAGGCAGCCCCGGTTGCAAAGCACGTGACGGCCGTGGCCCTGAGCGGAGAGACCTACACGCTGCAGGCCGGCGACACGTTGAGCATCGTGGCGGAGAAGCTGGGGATCGAGGGCGGCTGGCAGCATCTTGCCGACGCCAACCTTGACACCATTGCGGACCCCAACGTTGTGTTCGAGGGACAGGTCATCCAGCTTCCGGCCTAGTGGCTGTTGAGGCAGCTGCCCTTCGGGGCACCAAGATCAGGTCGGCGATAGACAAATTCCGTTGACCAAATACGACGCCGGCACACCCCCACGAGGGGATGTGCCGGCGTCGTTCTTTAACGCTTGTAGAGCCGCAGCCCGGACGGGGCGCTATGCGACGGCGGGGAGTTCCCGGACGATCCGCACCTTCCAGGCTGAATCGTCGCTGGTGTCCAGCAGGGCGACTGTGCCGTGGGCGAGGTTGAGGGCGACGCGCTTGGCAGCAAGCAGCTCAAGGTAGAGGTGCTCGTTCATCCTTGCGGGGGTATCGATCATGTACTTCACGGCGTCGCGGACCTTGCGGTAATTCGCGCTGCTTTCGCGGTGCCTGTGCAGCTCCAGGGCAGAGCGCTGCTTCAGCCGCGGCTCGTGCCGGTTCAGCCAGGTGACGGCGGCGTGGACGGCAACCACGAGGGTGAGCGAAACGCCGTAGATCCACCACCCGCTCGAGAGCAGGAACAGCGGCAGGTTTCCAATGGCCACGATGGCGATCACAATGCGGAGCGCGGCGATGCGGCGCATTGTGAGGGCGACCGCGGCCATGCCGTCGCGGAAGCGGTGCTGTTCCTTGCGGGCGGCGGCGGGATCAATGGTGAACTCGTCAAGGACGAGGATGCCCTTTGCTTCCGGGGCCAGCATCTGCCCGTAGCGGGGCAGGGCGGGGGTGGTTGCGGTGGTTTTTTCAGGTGTTGATGTCATGAGGGAGCTTCCAAAACGCTGGGGTGGTTGGGGTGATCTTAGTGGGTGGAGAGCACCGTCGTATGCATAGGTCCACTATGTGAACATCCTTGCCGTGTACATGTGGTCCGTGGCACTGCAATTGGCACATCCGCCAGGTGCCGTCAGACTGAAGGGATGCAAACCTTCCTCCCGTACCCTGATTTCCGGCAGAGCGCCGCTGCCCTGGACACCGCCAGGCTGGGCAAGCAGCGCGTCGAGGCGCTGCAGAGCCTGCGTGCCCTGGTGATTCCCGGCTACGGATGGCAGACCCACCCGGCCATCCGGATGTGGATGGGGTACGTGCCTGCCCTCACCATGTACGGGCTGGCAATGGTTGACGAGTGGACCAGGCGCGGGCACCCGGACAACACCCGCGCCAACATTGCGGAGTTCGCGCCGCAGGCAGCCCACCCGGACTATGCGGCGAAGATCCCCATGCCGCCGTGGCTTGGCGACCCGGATTTCCACCTGAGCCACCGCTCCAAGCTGGTCCGCAAGGAACCCAGGTTCTACACCCCGGTCTTCGCGGATGCGATACCGGAGATGGATTACGTCTGGCCCGAGCCGCGGCACGAGTTCCTGCCGCAGGAGCCCGAGGGTGAGATCCTGTGGATCCTGAGGTCCCCGCACGACGACGTCGATCCCCAGACGCTGGATACCGTGGCCCTTCCGCCGGTGAACGGGAGCCCCGCTGCCGCCGCTGATGCGCCGGGCGCGGACGGGGACTACTCCCCCGTGTTCGTCGACGACGGGTCCCGGCGCCCGTCCCGCCAGTCCCGCAAGGCACCGCCCAAGCAGCTGGTGAAGAAGCCCACCCGCAAGCGGCTGGCGCAGGAGGAGGCCTTCTCCACTCTTCCCGGAAAGACGCCCGTTGCCGTCCCGTTCGAGCACGGTGCGAAGTTCGCGGTGGGGCAGGTCGTCGGCCGGCCCATCACGCTGGAGGACGGCAGGTTCGGCAGGAACTTCACGGTCACCGAAGTCATCGACCGTTCCGCGTTCACCTACCCGGCGCTCCTCCAGGACCCGCGCGTGTTCTTCCCGGTGGAGGCACCGTAACCCATGACCATCCTCCTCGCCGGCTGTGGCGACCTCGGTACCGAAGCCGGACTGCGGTTCCACACCCTGGGCCACCGCGTGGTTGGCTGGCGCCGCTCCCCCTCGAAACTGCCGGCCGCCATCGAAGGTGTCGCGGCTGACCTGGGCGCACCCGGACTGCCGCCGGTTCCCGCCGACACCACCGCCGTCGTCATAGCCGTCGCTGCCGATTCGCCCTCCGAGGACGCCTACCGCGCAGCCTATGTGGATGGATCCGCCCACGTCCTCGACGCCCTGGAACGCGACGGCGTGCAGCCGGGCCGGGTGCTCTTTGTTTCCTCCACGGCCGTCTACGGCGATGCCGGGGGCGGCTGGGTGGACGAAGACACCCCGACTGCGCCGGGCGGGTACTCCGGACGGGTCCTGCTGGAAGCCGAGCAGCTCATCCGGGACCGGTTCAGGGGCACGGCCACCACGGCAACGTCCCTCCGGCTGGGCGGCATCTATGGACCGGGACGGACCAGGTTAATCGACCAGGTCCGCAGCGGTTCCGCCGTTGTTCCCGGGGATATCCGCTACACCAACCGCATCCACCGGGACGACGCCGCTGCTGCCATCGTCCACCTCGCCACGATGGCCGCAGGCCTGGCACCGACCTATCTTGGCGTGGACAACGATCCCGCCGATCTCGGTACGGTACTGCGCTTCCTCGCCACGGAGATGCGCCTCCCCGAACCCCCGGCGGGTGATGCCGGGCCGGCGCGGGGCGGCAACAAGCGCTGCCGCAACAGGCTCCTGCGCAGCACCGGATTCGCGTTCACCTATCCTTCATTCCGTGAGGGCTACCAGGCCGTCCTCGCCGGCACCGGGGTTCGCCACCCCTAGCTTCCGCCCGGCAGCGGGCGCCGGCGCATTGCTGCAGCCGGCGCTGGCGCTGCTCAGCCGGCGTCGGGACGCCAGTACCGCAGGCCGCCGCTGGTGCCGCCGCCAGGGGCGACGTCCACCACGGCAAACGGGAACACCCGGCGGTCGGACTGGTCGGGCCCGCGGCCGCGGACGTCAGAACACCACGTGCCGGTGTTGACGTACCGGGTAGGGCGGGACCCGAGCGCCGACTCCAGGGCCCGGTGGGTGTGGCCCGAGATGTACCAGGCCACCCCGGAACCGTGCGCCTCAAGGGTACGTGCCACCCGGACCGCCGAGGCAGGAGGCTTCCCGACGGCGGCACTGCGCCCGGCAGCCGCGAGCGCCAAGCGGGTCGCGGCCCTCGGAAGCGCCGACGCGGTCCGGAAACGGGACAGGCGCGCCAGGTCCCGGACGGCAACCCCGTCGAGCCCCAGCCGGAACGACTCGGCCTGCAACAGCTCTGCGTAGGCGGGCTCCCGCACGCGGCGTTCCGCACGCTCGGACGCCAGGCAGGCCTGGGCCACCGCCCCGGCACGTCCCAGGCGTGACCTCGACTGATCGGCGTTCCAGGCGGCGAGCGGGGGAAGATCCAGCCCGTCGGTGCCATTGACCGCAGTGCGGAGAATGTCGGGTATCCGGTGCAGTGCGTGGTGCTGGTGTCCATGCTCGGCCACCAGCACGCCGGGGACATGCAGGAACCACGGGTGCACCTGGACACGCGCGGGCTCGGCCGGTGACAGCAGGGCCGCCAGGCGTGCGGCCACCGAGGGGCGGGCCAGCTCAACGTCGTGGTTGCCGCACACGAAATGCAGCTGCACGCCGCGTGCGGCACACTCCTGCAGCGCCTCGAACGTGCCGGGATGGCGGGCGCGGATGGCCTCAAGCCGGGCCACGCTTCCGTCACCGCTGCAGCCGGTCAGCTCGAACGTGTCGCCGACGAACGCGACGTTCTGCTGCGGACCGGGAGCCGCGGGCACCTCGCGCCGCAGGAACCCGGCCAGCACCCTGCCGGGATACCGGGGGTCCTGGTCCGTCACATCCAGGTGGAGGTCGCTGAGGAGCCGCCACCGCGCTGCGCCGCTCATACAAGCAGTCCCAGCACGCGTGGAAGGAACAGGATCACGTACACCACCCACATGGCGGCGACCACCCTGGGGCCCACTGTCCGGCCGAAGATCCTGGGACGGGCGGGCTGCCCGGTGCCCGGCTGGGTGCGCCCGACCTCAAGCGCGACAAGGGTGAAAAGCAATGCTGCGGCCCCGAGCAGGCCCGCCAGGTCGATCACCACATCGATCATGATGACGCCTCCGTCCGCGCGCGGGCCAGGCAGGCGAGGACGGTGATGGCGCCCATGGTGACGACGCACGCCTGCCACGACCACACAGCAAGGTAGAACATCGCCGTGGATACCGCCGTGAGCGTGGCGAGTCCGAGCGCCAGGACGAGCAGGGCGCCGAGCGCGGCGTCGGTCACCGGCGTAAGCCGCGCCAGGGCCTGCCCCGGCAACAGGACCAGGACGGCCGTCGCCGTCACGGCCTGCAGCGGTGTCGGCAGCCCGACAAGTGTCACCAGCGACAGAACCACCGCCGCAAGACCGAGCGCCAGCGTGAACCGGCTGACGCTGCCGCTCATGGCGCCACCCGGTACGCGCGTGCGTCGGCGTTGCCGAAGACGAATTCCACGCCGTTCTGTGCTCCCAGCCAGTCCTCCAGTTCGGCGAAGCCGCGCTCGCTGGTGGCGCCCTGGAGCACAAGGCTAGCCTCTGACGAGCGCGTGAGCAGCAGGACCGCACCGGCAGGGTTGTGCCGGGCGTAGTTGTAGACGAGGGGGCCGCACACCTCCGCTGACAAGTCCGTTTGGCACAGTTCGTCGATCGTCCGGTATTTGTGCTCAAGGTAGGAATCGCTGCGCCACGGCGTCGGGTGGGCGGCCGAGATGATTGCGGAGCCTGGGGGCGCCAGGCGCTGCGCGGCGGCGACGGCGGCCATCTCGCCGTCGGTGAAGACGTCATACTGGGCGTTCCCGAAGCGCCCCGTCACGGTCAGCAGGGCCAGCATGGAGCAGGTCAGGGCAAGCCCGGCCGCGGCGCCGGCGGAGGGCCGCCAGCCGCGATGCCTGGGAAGCAGGACCGAGCAGGCCTGGACCGCGACAAAGGGCAGCGCGAACAACGAGACCCGGATGAGCATCTCCCCGCCGTAGGCCTGCGCGGGGAAGAGCACCAGTGGGCTGACCGCCAGGAGGACCACACGGATGTCCAGACGCCCCCTGCGCCAGTCGCGCAGGGCTCCCGCTGCGGCGAGCAGCCACAGTACAACGGTGAGGGCCATCCGGACCTGGACCACGACCAGGTGTCCGGCGGTTCCGCTCACGCGGTCGACGACGTTCGCCTCGGCCGCGGCCAGCAGGCCAGCGTCCTCGAGGGGCGGGTGCCCCACGAGGTATGCACTGGCGGGGTAGACGAGCCAGAGTGACAACAGGACAGCGGTGATCAGGGGCAGTCGGCTCGGCCAGACACGTCCGCTCAGGGTGAGTGCGATCATGGCGATGAGCAGCATGAACGGCGTCAGTTGGTGGCTCGCGCAGATGACAGCGACGAGCAGGATGACCACCGCGATGGCGCTTACCCGGTGGGCCTGCCGCGGCTCAGCGGGCGATCGCTCCCTCCACCACCATTCCAGGGCCGTACGTTTGAAGCCTGCGAAGACCGGGGTCCGTGCGGCCAGGGGCCCGACGAGCAGTGCGATGACGACAAGGTACAGGAAGAAGCCGAAGGCCTGGGGCGACAGGTAGTCCTGGTCCTGCCAGTTGCCGAGGCAGAAGAGCCAAAGCGCCAGCCACCGACGCCGCGGATCGCGCGTCAGATAACGTGTCAGCACGCCCATGGCAGCGAGCCACAGACTCATGTTGAAAACCGGTGCCCACAGGGCAACGGCGACCGGGTCGAGGCCGGTCGCCCCCAGGATGGTCGCCAGGAGGGCGAAGAAGCCCGGCCAGTTGAAGTAGGCGTCAATGTCAGGGTTGATCCCCTGCGTCGTGGAAAGGGCGTCGGCGATGCCGAGGTGTCGGAAAGCGACCTCCCCCCGCGGGATGTCCGTTACGAAGGCTGCGGTCCCGAAGAGCATGAGCACAAGCACCGCGATGAGCCAGAGCATGACCGGGCGCCGTGCCGGGCCCGCGTCGTCACCCCGCAGCGCGACGGCGAAGGCGACGTTGAGGAGCACGACCCCCACCCAGAACGGGTAGGGCAGCACGGCGAGGAGCCCAAGGTCGCTGTCAACGGGCACCGCCACGGTGGACGCGGCTCCCGCGGCGAGAGCCAGCGATGCGGCGCCCGCCACAGCGCATCCCACGTCGCGGGGCTTCCAGCGACGCCCGGTGCGGCTGGGGGCATCAAGCGTCCTGGTCATCCTGCGTCCTGTTTGACTCGCCGGAGGACGGCGACCAGCCGGATGCCGGCCGCCGCTGCACCGGTGGACAGCACCACCAGCCACGCCAGCGCCATGGCGCTGGCTCCACTCCCGGCGGCCAGCAGGGCCGCGGCGCAGAGCGCGGCTCCAAAGGTCATGCCGACAATGATCGCCTCGGCGTACCGGCCGCGGGCCCTGCACACGGCGTTGTAGGCCTGCAGCACGGCGTAGGCCAGCAGTCCGGCAGCCAACAGCCGCAGGGCATCCGCGGACGAGTCGGCGTAGCGCTCGCCCATCAGGCCGAGCAGCGGGCGGGCAAAGACCACCAGGACGACGGCGGCCAGGCCCCCTACGGCGAGCGACCACCGGAGGCTCGCCCAGGTGGTGGCTACCAGGCGGTCCGGCTCGCGGACACCTTCGGAAAACTGGACGATGCCCATCAGCATGGGAGCGGTGTAGGCGGCCCAGGCCATCATCCAGGCGGGATACCAGTAGGCAGCAGCCTCCGGCGACACCAGGTGCGCGAGCAGGAGCGGCAGCAACAGCCCGGGGGCACGTTCGGTGAGCGTCAGGATCTGGTTCGGCAGGCCCAGTGCCAGCAGTGAACGGCCTCGCGCCGCCCGCAAGGTGGGCCTCGGCCGGTAGCCGACCAGTCTTCGCAGCTGGACGGCACCCACAACGCACGCCACGGTGGTTCCGAGCGTCCAGCAGGCCATCAGCACGTCGGCGGAGGCGCCGTGCGCCCGCCAGGCCACGAGCCCTGCGGCCCCGAGTGCCACCCCGCCGCCCAACGCGTACCTTGGGGCCGCGCTGGCACCGCGTCCCAGCGCCACGAGCGCCTGGTCCAGCACGATGACCAAGGTGCCGGTGACGGCAGCAACGAGGAACGTGAGCCAGAAGAGAACCGACAGGGAGGCCGTGTCCGGCGTCACGGCCGCCTGCAGCACAAGGTAGCCAAGGGCCAGCCCCGTGCCGGCCACCCCCACGATGGCGAACGCGGCGTCCAGCACCCGCGCGGGCGGCTCTCCGCGCCCCACCGAGACGATCACGGCGGACCCTGCACCCAGCACCGCGAGCTGCGTGCAGAGCATCACCGCCGAGACCGCGGCCATGGTGAGCCCGACTTCACGGTCGGACGTGGCACGGGCGGCCACGACCCAAAAAGCGAAACCTGCGCCTGTCTGGGCGGCTTTTGCGATGACGAGGCCGAGCGAGCTGCGCAGGGCGGAGTGCCGGACGGTTGAGGCGTTCGTCTCAGCTGTCCCCCGCCCGGCCCTCACGACGCGAGACCCCGCGCCAGGCCTGCATAGTTGTACCAGCAGAAGGCAACGTAGTAGCGCAGCCACCGCGGCTGGCCCGCGGCAAGGCTCAAGGCGCTGCCCCGGACTGCCGCTGCGGCGGGCAGCAGCGCAAGCCTCGCACCGCGCCAGCCGTGCTTGCGGATCATCTTTCCCAGGCCGGTTCCGTCCATGAGGAACTGGTCCAGCGCGAAGTCGAAGTCGTCTGCGGCGAAGCGGTGTTCCACCATCACACGCTGCGACACAGCCGTCCGCAGGCCAGAGTCCCGCATCCGCCAGCGCAGCTCGATGTCCTCACCCGACTTGAACGAGTCGTCGAAACCCACACCCAGCATCAGTTCCCGGTCAACGAGCGTGGCGACGAGCCCGAACCAGTTGCGGCTGCGCCCGGTCCGATGGTGGTGTGCGAGCGCCTGTCCCCAATATCCCGGTCCGCCCACACTCTCCAACCCGGCCTGGAGCGCGTCATAGCCGCCCTCCAGCAGCTCCTTGAGCAGGTCGGCGACCCCCGTGGGCCCGAACACCACGTCGGAGTCGACCAGCAGGACCCAACGGGTGCCGCTGTTCCGCACACCAAGAGTTCGAGCCCACGGCAGGCCGCGGCCCTCGTCACTGACCACCCGGGCGCCGGCCGCGCGGGCGATGGCGACGGTGGCGTCCGTGGAGCGTCCGTCCACGACGATGATCTCGGCGACCCCCGACTGGCGCAGGGCCTCCAGGCACCGGGGCAGCATGTGCTCCGCGTTCCGGGCAGGGACAACCGCGGTGACCTCGGCAGGACTGTGATCCACGGTGTCCGCCCCCTAGTCCTGCTCGTCGAGGACCGACGGCAGGAGCTGTTCCAGATGCCGGACAATGTCGTCCGATGCCTCGTCTGCCGTGTACGCCGAGGGTACCTGCAGCAGGTGGCACGGCCGTCCGTCGAGTGCCTTGCTCAGCACGACCCCTTTGGCCGCGAAGTGCTCCCGCCACGGGACAACGGACGTGGCCGCCAGGCCGGTCACAACCTGTTGCGAGAAACCCGCCATCTCGATATGGAAGTTGCCGATCA
Organism: Pseudarthrobacter sp. NCCP-2145; assembly: GCF_023708005.1. Lineage (NCBI taxonomy): Bacteria > Bacillati > Actinomycetota > Actinomycetes > Micrococcales > Micrococcaceae > Pseudarthrobacter > Pseudarthrobacter sp. NCCP-2145. The sequence goes on from NZ_BRCG01000013.1 coordinate 47,464, forward strand.
TGCGGTCGACCATCCAGTCGGCCGTCCGTTCGACAATCCGGGTCCGTGAGCCCTCGAAGCGCTCGACGTACACGGCGGCCGCAAGGGGGGCCGAGGTGGTGACTTTCCGTCCTGGGAACGCGGTCTCCGCCGTCACCATGCGGTGCTCCGGCGACCACCGGCGGGAGAAGTCGGCAAGGCGCGGATAACGGATGACATACGGGTGCACGATCGTGGTGAGCCGGCCGACGCCCTGCGAGAGCTGCGACGGCACGAGGGGCTTCCGGACACCTTCGAACAGGTGCGGGTAGATGGCCCGGTGATGGGGTTTGATGAACATCGGCTTTGCGTAGCCAAGCAGCGTGGCGTCCTCGGCGAGGAAGGCCCAGTCGTCGCCCATGAAGGACCACCCGTCGCGGCGCATCAACTTGGCGGCGGTGCTCGTTTTGCCGGTTCCCCCGGCGGCAGGAAGCGCGATGGCCTGGCCCCGGTAAGCCATCGTTGCCGCGTGGATCATGGCGGCTCCCCGGCCGATCATGGCGGCGTCCAGGACGGGTACCACGGAGGTCAGCAGCTCGCCCGCGCCGTGGATGCGCCACTGTTCTCCGTCCCTCACCACCTGGACCCTGTCGGCATTGAAGCGGACGCTGTCTTCCGTGTAAGCAAGCTCGTGCTCGAGCAGGCCGGCATCAGGCATCGGCTCCGGCTGGTCATCAACGACAATGTCGGCCGGCCGCTCGGCGTCTGTGGCGAAACAGGCCAGCATGCTCCGGAGCTGGTGGGCTGCCGGCGCCTTGGCGTCAACGCGGATCGTGACGCGGCCGTGGATATCGAAGTGCAGTGCGTTGGTCTGCGATGTGCGCATTGTCGTCCCTGTCTGGGTGGTGTCGGTCAGATGATGTGGACGGCGCCGGCCGTGTCCACGGTGTCCGCGGTGGCGTAGCGGAAGCAGGTGGCCCCGGGTGGGCCGGTGGCGACGTTCACTGCACCTCCCGCCACTGGCTGACCCCGGCAAGGACCGGCGGGTCCAGGGGGCGTCCGGGAAAGTGCGCAAGATGGCGTCCCCGGAAGTAGCCTGCGGAAGTAAAGGCCACGACCGCCACCACGGCGGCCGCGCGGCCAAGGCCGGCCGGATCGCCACGGCTCCAGTCCCTCATCCCCGCAAAGATGGCCCGGGGCAGGATTCTGCGGACGTACCTGCGCTCGGGGCCCAACGCGCGTTTGTGCCCTACGATGTGGCTGACCTGGGCCTTGGAGATACCTTCCGACCAGGACCTCGAAAGCATGTAACGGACCGTTCCCCTGCTGGCGGGTACATGGTGGCGCACCAGCGCTGCCGGCTCATAAACAATGCGGCACCCGGGGGCCCCCATCTTCGACCGAATGCAGATCTCGGTTTCCTCACAGCCCAACGGGATGGAGCCGCGCCGGCCCAGGGTGAGGTTGAAACCGCCCACCGTCCTGATGACATCAAGCCGGAACGACATGTTGGCACCAATAACGTTCCTGACCTCGGTTGCGACCCGCGGCAAGCCCCGGTGGCTGCAGCCAACGATCCAGTCCAGCTCCTCAGCAAAGTAGCCGGGCCGGCCGGCCTCCCAGACAGGTTCCACCCGGCCGCCTACTGCGAGAACCTCGGGATCGTCGTACAAGGTGATCAGGCGTTCCAGCCAGTCGGGCGCAGCCTCTGCATCATCATCGAGGAAGGCGACGACGTCTGAATCCGCCAGGCCCACGCCCGTGTTGCGTGCCCCGGAAAGTCCACGGGGGCCGGTGTTCCTGACGACGGTGACGTCATCGACGGTCCTGGATAGTTGTTCGAAGAGTTCCTCGTTGTGGTCAACAACCACGAAGACTTCGTTGGGTGCCCAGGTCTGCAACCGGAGCGAATCGATGACGTCCAGCAGCCACACCCAGCGTTCGGCCGTGTACGCGCAGATGATCACGGTGACCGTGGGGAACACAACATGCGACATGGTCACGCCACGCTTATGGCAGGGAGGACACTCATCGGATCGGTGGGCGTCCGCGGGAAGCTCACGTTGGCGTAGGCGTACTTCACGCGGCGCAGCGCCTCGGGGCGCGCACCGGCAGTGGGGGCCTCCCAGAGGAGGCACTCGTGGGCCATCGTCCCCAGTACCCGCCACCCGTCCCGGAACGTCTGGAGGTTTGACGCCCCGGAGATGCGGTTCAACTCCAGGCTGGGGACCTCTGCTATCCGGAGGCCGGCCTTGGCGGCCCTGACGATCAGCTCGGTCTCGATCTCGAACCCGTCGGATTCGAGCTGCAGGACTTCCAGGCACTCACGCCGGAAGGCGATGTAGCCGTAGCAAAGATCAGAGTAGTTGCTGTGCAGGACCGCATTGGCCAGCCCGGTCAGCGCACGGTTTCCTGTGCGCCGCAGCCACGTCAGGTCCTCAGACCCCCCTCCCGTGACGTACCGGGAGCCTTTGACGAAGTCGTAGTCGTGCTGGAGTGGAGAAACGAACCAGCCGATTTCCCTGGGATCCATGCTTCCGTCAGCGTCCAGCATGACGATGATGTCGCCTGTGGCTGCGGCAAACCCTGACCGCAGCGCTACGCCTTTGCCTTTGCGCAGCTCGTTCACCACCACGATGTCCTTGCGCAGCGCTTGGGCCACCCCAACGGTGTTGTCCGTGGAACGGCCGTCAACAATCACCACCTCGTCCACGTACAACGGCATGCGCCGAAGGACCCAGGGGATGTTTTGGGCCTCGTTCAGGGTGGGGATGACGACGCTGATGGATGCTCCCTCCGGCGCTGCCGAAGGCTTGGAGAAAGAATTTGGGGGCTGGGTGGAAATGGACAAACGCCTCACCACTTCACTGCACTCGGAGAACTCCGACCTCTGGACGCCCCACTGCAGGAGCGATCACCGGGCCTTGGTTCCTTCCCAGGACCCGGGTAGGTTGAGCATAGGGTCGGCCCGCAAGGTAGACACCAGTAATGTGTACTCACATTAATATCGCGTCCTACGTAGGGAATTTTGGCCATGGAACAACGCTTGGGCGCCGCTGCCCTTTGGCCCGATCCGCCTGACCTGCCCCTGCCGACCATCATGGACCAGCGCTGGCTTGACGCAGTTTTCCTGCATTGGCGGATTCCGGAATCATCCGCGGCCCGGTTCATGCCGCCGGGGGTGGAGCCGGACGTTTTCGACGGCTCTTCCTGGGTGGGCCTCATCGGCTTCCGCATGAAGGACGCCGGGATAGGGCGCGGCCCCGGAATTCCGTACCTGGGCAGCTTCAACGAGGTCAACGTCCGGCTCTACTCGCGGGAGCCGGACGGAACCAGGGGCGTGGTGTTCCTGAGCCTTGATGCGAACCGGCTTCCCGTTGTCCTGGCTGCCCGGCAAGCGGGGATACCTTATGTGTGGTCCCGCATCCGGTCCTGGGGAACACCGTCTGGAGACGAGGGCGGCGGCCCCAGCGGCTACTCCGTCAGCCGCTTCCGGAGAGGCGCATCCAGCCGCTTCAGCGTCATTCCGGACCCGCGCTCGGTTGCTGGCGACCCCCTGTCCATCCACGTCACAGCACGGTTCGGACTGCACAGCAGGTTCCACGGGCGGACCATCCACATCCCCAACACCCATGAACCCTGGGCGCTACACAAGGCCGATGTCCACGAGCTTCACGATGGCCTCATCAGCTCCGCCAGCATCGAGGTGGGCGGCCCGCCGGAATCGGTCCTCTACTCCCCCGGCGTGCGGACCCAGTTCGGCTGGCCGAGGGTTGTGACCGGCGCTCACGGTTAAGGCGGGGAGCAAAGCCAAGGCCCGGAAGTCAGGCGTCCTGCCAGCCCCGGCCTTCGCTGAATGTGGCAACAAGCGTTCCAACCCCGGCCTGGAGAGAGTTGGACGGGTCAAAAAAGAGGGACCCTTCAGAGGCGCGGCTGTGGAGGATCAGCTGCTCAGCTTCAAGTTTCGCCTCCGGAACGGTGGCTCCGAGGATGCCGGTCCTGGCCGGCAGCTCCGTGGTGTGCACGGTCTCAGCACCGGTCTCGGACAACGGGATGGTGGTGCCGGGGTTGATCTCGTCGTGGGGAAAATCGAACCCGGTGTCTTCGGCTGCCGCAGGAATCGTGTACTCCAGGAAATACGTCATGAAACCACCTTTGCAGAATCCCCCCGGCGCCGAAAGCCCACCCGCACAGAGGGGTTCGCAGGGGCCAACAGGAGCCAACGCGGCGTCTTCCCACGTCAAGCGGGCGCTCCTATACTTGCCGGATGATGATGTCGCTGTGGTTTGGCGTCATAGCATCCAGTGCCCTGGTTCTGGGTGCCTTCATCGGCGTCCGGTTCGAACTTCCCAAGCGGCTGCTGGCCATGCTCCTGGCCTTCGCCGCCGGCGCCCTCATCACCGCCCTCGCTTTCGAACTGTTCGAGGACGCCTACGAACACGGCGGCATTATCCGCGCCGCCCTTGGCCTGATGCTGGGCGCAGTGGTGTTCACGGTCCTGAGCGCTTTGCTGGACCGGTGGGCGCAGGCCGGAGACCTGAAGCGCGCCAAGGCGGCTGACGAGGTCCAGGGCAGCGCCAAGCTCGACACTGACGCAGCGGCAAGCGACAAGCGCCCCACCTCAGCGTCCACAAGCGGAGCGGCCGGCCTGGCCCTGCTGGCCGCCGTCACCCTGGACGGCGTCCCGGAAAACCTGGCCCTTGGCATCTCCCTGGGCGAAGGAACAGGCGGTCTGGCGCTGCTGGCCGCAATCTTTGTCTCCAACTTTCCTGAAGCGCTCGTGGGTTCAGCCTCCATGCGGAGCCAGGGCCGGTCGGCCGGCAGCATTATCGGGCTTTGGGTGGCCTGTGCCGCCCTGCTGGTCATCGCCGTCGTGCTCGGCGCCGGGCCCCTGTCCGGGACCGATCCGGAAGCAATATCAATACCGCTGGCCTTTGCCGCCGGGGCTGTGATCGCTTCCCTGGCGGACACCCTGATGCCGGAAGCCTACGAACACGGCGGCCCCGCGGTGGCCCTCAGCACTGCGGCGGGCTTTGTCCTCGCGTTCGTCCTGTCGCTCGCCTGAGCCCCCACAAAACAGCTACTTGCCCAGGCCGGCCTTCCGCAGCGCCTCTGCCATGGCTGTGTTGAGGGGAGCTTCCTTCTTCGCAGGCGCGGGAGCCGCAGGGGAACGCCCGGGCGAGGGCGCCCTTCGGGCCGGGCCGCCACCCTGCTCCCTGCCGCGGCCCGGGTTCTGCGGGTTGCCGCCGGCGCGCCCTGTGCCCGCGCGTCCGGCAGCGGGTTCGTCGTCGAGCCGCAGTGTCAGGGAGATCCGCTTCCGGTCCGGGTCGGCCTCCAGCACTTTGACGCGGACCACCTGGCCGGACTTCACCACTTCCCGCGGATCGGAGACGAAGCGGTTCGCCATGGCGGACACGTGCACCAGTCCGTCCTGGTGGACGCCCACATCCACGAACGCGCCGAACGCCGCAACGTTCGTCACGGTTCCTTCCAGCACCATCCCTGGTTTGAGGTCGGAAATCTTCTCAATCCCGTCTGAGAAGGTTGCGGCCGCAAACGCGGGACGCGGGTCCCGTCCCGGTTTGTCCAGCTCGGAGAGGATGTCCTGCACCGTGGGCAGGCCGAACGTCTCGTCCACGAAGTCACGGGGGTCCAGGGAGGAGGCCGGAGCCGACCCCGCTGCCGCCCGGATCTTCCGGGCTACCGCATAGGACTCGGGATGGACGCTGGAGGCGTCCAGCGGCTCCGCTCCCCCGGTGATCCGGAGGAAGCCCGCGCACTGCTCGAACGCCTTCGCACCCAGCCGCGGCACCTTCTTCAGGTCAGTGCGCCTGGCGAAGGGCCCGTGTTCGTTCCGGTAGGCCACGATGTTTTCGCTCAGCAAGGGTCCGACGCCGGCCACGCGGCTGAGCAGCGCGGGCGAGGCGGTGTTGACGTCCACGCCCACGGCGTTCACGCAGTCCTCCACCACCGCGTCCAGGCTGCGGTCCAACTTCGAGGCTGTCACATCGTGCTGGTACTGGCCCACGCCAATGGATTTCGGATCGATCTTCACCAGCTCGGCGAGGGGGTCCTGGAGGCGGCGTGCAATGGACACTGCACCGCGCAGCGACACGTCCATGCCCGGCAGCTCCGCCGCAGCCAGTGCCGAGGCGGAATACACGGAGGCGCCCGCTTCCGAGACCACCAGCTTCTGGGGTTTGCGGTCCACCTCCGGCAGCCGCTTGATCAGTTCGGCGGCGAGCTTGTCGGTTTCCCGGGACGCCGTGCCGTTACCGATGGCCACAAGTTCGACGTCGTGCTGCCGCGCCAGCCGGACCAGCGTGGCCAGTGCTTCGTCCCACTTCCGCAACGGGGCGTGCGGGTACACGGTGTCGGTGGCCACGACCTTGCCGGTGCCGTCCACCACGGCCACTTTGACGCCGGTCCGGAGCCCCGGATCCAGGCCGAGGGTTGCCCGGTTCCCTGCGGGGGCGGCCAGGAGGACGTCCCGGAGGTTCGCCGCGAAAACGCGGACGGCTTCGTCCTCCGCGGCGGCGAACATCCTGCCGCGAAGGTCGGCCGTCAGCCGGGACAGCAGGCGGGAACGCCACGCCACCTGCGCGGTCTGGATCAACCAGGAGTCGGCGGGACGTCCCCTGTCGGCGACCCCGAGGCACCTGGCCAGCGCTGACTCGTAGCGCGTGCGTGCGGCGGCAAGGGCGGCGTCGTCCTGTGGATCTGCCTCGGCAAGGTCCAGCTCGAGGACGCCGTCCTTTTCCCCGCGCAGCAGCGCGAGGACCCGGTGGGACGGCATGCCCGCAGGCGCCTGGGCGAACTCGAAGTAGTCAGCGAACTTCTGGCCGTCGCTTTCCTTCCCCTTCTTCACGCGTGAGACCATGCGGCCCTGCACCCACAGGCGCTCCCGCAGGTCAGCGGCCAGGTCCGGATCCTGGGCCACCCGCTCCACCAGGATGGAGCGTGCCCCGGCGAGAGCCGCTGCGGCGTCGGTGACGGCGTGTTCGGGGTTGAGGTACTTGCCGGCTTCGCGTTCCGGGTCCAGGTCCGGCCGCTTAAGCAGGGAGTCTGCCAGGGGTTCAAGGCCGGCTTCCCGCGCGATCTGCGCCTTGGTCCGCCGCTTGGACTTGAAGGGCAGGTAGATGTCCTCCAGCCGGGACTTGGTGTCCGCCGCGAGGATGGCCTTCTTCAGCTCCGGCGTCAGCTGGCCCTGTGCGTCAATCGCTTCCAGGACGGCACGACGGCGGTCGGCAAGTTCGCGGAGGTAGCGGAGCCGTTCGTCGAGCTCACGGAGCTGGGTGTCGTCCAGCGTCCCGGTGGCTTCCTTGCGGTAGCGGGCGATGAATGGCACGGTGGATCCGCCGTCGAGCAGTTCAACGGCTGCCTTCACCTGCCATGCTTTGACGCCCAGCTCGGTGGCGATCTGGGTATGGATGGCATCGTCCGTTGTCGGGGAGGCGGACGGGGCGGAAGGGGCCTGCGGCAGTTGAGTCACCAGAACATCTTGCCTTACCGGATTGCGCGGCTCCACTGCTGGGGCGCGAGTCCGCTCCACCCTGGTTGTTCCGGGCAAGGGTATTCCGCTGCCGCCGGCAAAGTGCTGTAGTTGAGGTGCCGTCACAGGCACCCAATGCTCGAGGAAGAGGCCACCATGAGGGAACTGCTTATCATTTTTCAGGAGGGGTTCGACGAGGCAAACATCACCGTGACGGTTAACGGGAAGCAGGCGCGGCGGGATATTGGGGTCTCCACCAATCCGATCCTTGGCATCGCCAACGAGGTGTCCGTTGAGCTGCCGGCAAAAGGCGCGCAGGTGGGTGTGGAGGTGACGAACCGCGGCCTGAAGGCCATCACCAAGGTGAGCGGCAGGCCGAAGAGCGTGCTGGTTTCGATCGAGGACGGCAGGCTTGTGATGAAAGAGGGAACCGGCAGGGAGGCGCTGCTGTAGCGGGTTAAAGCAGCTCGAAATATGGCCCTAGTAAAAGTCCATTCGCTGGAGTACGATCTGATCACCGCCGGCATCCTGGAGGACCCGGCGGGCCAAATCTCCAGAGTTTGAGCCAAAGGCCGTCGGATGGCCTGCGGCGCCCGCTGCCGGAACAGCACACCGCGCAGCCAACGGCGGCGGCACCCAGGCCGGGTGCCGCCGCCGTCGTTAATTTCCGTCCTAGTTCTGGTAGGCGGGGTAGTCCGTGTAGCCCTCCGCGCCGTCCGCGTAGAACGTGGAGGGGTCCGGCTCGTTGAGGGGAAGGCTTTCCTTCCAGCGGCGGGCGAGGTCCGGGTTGGCGATGGCGGGGCGGCCCACCACTACGGCGTCGGCATGTCCGTCGTCCACCAGGGCTGCTGCCTCGTCGCGGGTGGTGATCACGCCAAAGCCGGTGTTGACCAGGAAGGTCCCGCCGAAACGGACCCGAAGGTCCTGGACCAGGTCACCCGCGGGCTCGTGGTGCAGGATGCTCAGGTAGGCGAGGTTGAGCGGGGCGATGCTGTCCACCAGCACCTCGTAGGTGGCGCGGACGTCAGCGGCGTCGGTCTCGGCGATGCCCTGCACGTTGTGCTCCGGGGAGATGCGGATGCCGACGCGGTTGGCGCCCACGGCTGCCACCACCGCGTTGACCGCTTCGATGACGAACCGGGCACGGTTCTCGGGTGAGCCGCCGTAGCTGTCGTCCCGCACGTTGGAGTTCGGGGCCAGGAATTCGTGCAGCAGGTACCCGTTGGCCGAGTGCAGCTCCACGCCGTCGAATCCGGCCTCAATGGCATTGAGTGACGCGTTGACGAATTCCTGGATCACCATGGGGAGTTCGTCAGTGGTCAGGGCATGCGGCACCGGGTAGGGCTGCTTCCCCTGCGGGGTGCGGACGATGCCGTCAATTGCGACGGCGCTGGGGGCCACCAGCTCGAGCCCGCCGGTGATGTCAGGGTGCGATACCCGTCCGCCGTGCATGATCTGGGCGAACATGCGGCCGCCTTCGGCGTGGACGGCGTCGGTGACCTTCTTCCAGCCGGCAACCTGTTCCTCGGTGACGATGCCGGGCTGGCCGGCGTAGGAGCGGCCAACCCGGGTCGGGAACGTTCCTTCGCTGACGATGAGGCCCAGGGACGCGCGCTGGCGGTAATGCTCTGCGACAAGCGGACCGGGGACCCCTGCCTCACCTGCGCGGAGCCTCGTCAAGGGTGCCATGACCAGGCGGTTGGGAAGCTCAAGTTCGCCGAGGCTGAGGGGGGAAAACAGCATGCGCGGTTCCTTTCGAAGGCTGAAGACGTACTGCCTTGGCCAACCGAGATACTGCAGCAACTATTCCTGTTGCGATGGGAATCACAGCAGGTGGACGGCGGGCTGCGGGGCCTTCGGCCGCCGCCTACCTTGCAGCCCCGGGGCAGCCCTGGCCCTCGGGTTGGCGTTGCAGTCGTCAGCGTAGTTGCGCGTCAGCGAGCGCCACACACTGATGGTTTGCGGAGGAGCGCTGAACTGGCCCTGGCCGGGAATCGGCAGGGGCGGCCCGGCATTGACCGAATAGGTTCCCTGGAAGGTGGTGGTCAGCACAACCTGGAAGTCACCAGTAGCCCCGTAGGCGTGGCTCGTCCGGGTCTTTTCGCCCCACCGGTCCTGGGGCAGCGGCCCGCCCATGGAAGGCTGGGGTCCGAACACGGTCCCGTCGCCGTAGTTCCACGTGTACTGGAATGGGGTGGCCACGATGTGCACCTGCTGCCCGAACATGGTGACGTCGAACTGCTGCTCGGCTGCCTCCGCGTAGAAGTTGGTCTCAGCACCCCGCAACGTGTGCGGGCTGGGTTGTGCCACCACTGTTCCAGCATTGACCGGCAGGCTCTGGAACTCCCGCTGGATGTCAGCTGCGATCCTGGGCAGCAAGTCCTCGGGCCTGGCGTCGAAAAGGCACGTGGGGCCGGAGTGATGAGCCCAAACAGCGCCGGGCACACCTCGGGGGCGGGAGAGCCAGGTGACGGGAATGCCCTCTTCACCGTCGGGCCCGTCCTTGCACTCCAACTGGCGGGCAAGGCAAGGAGTATCAAAGTCTCCCCCACCGAGGTGGCACTGGAGTTCGTACTTGTACTCGTTCGGGTCGGTATATGGGAGGGATGGATCAGCTCGTACGAAATCCTTGATCCCAGCGTCCCACGCATATCCATTGAATTGCAGGCCGGGGTTCCATTCCCCACCGAACTCAGGATCGCTCGCGTCTTCTGCACTCGACGGGTAGGCAGAAAGGGCAATTAAGACCGCCGCAACGAGGAAGGTACTGAGCGGACGATAACCACCCACTGCTAGCCGACTATACTTCCGAGCTCAGTCACTGACCAAGCGCCGTTCTTGTAAGCGAGGACAAGCAGATTACCTTGATCAGGCATCGGCGGGTCAGTCCGAGCTATGGTTCCGTCAGCACGCATGTAAGACAAGGGCTCCTGACGAACTTGAACAGCGACCTTGTAGTTTCCCGGTTCGTCCTTCTCAAATGTTGTGTCCGCAACAGGTGTGGTGAGTTTTCCGCCTACAAGCCATCGTCCTTCCGAGTTCCAGTTGACGATCACTCCTTTAACTTTTTGGCACGCCGCACAGGCCGGTGGCTCGATGCTCTCGAAGGTAGCGACGTCCCCAGTTTCGTACGAATAACTCAGCACACTGAACCAATACTTCGCGAAGGCTTCTGCCCCCTCTTTCGTCTCCGTCTTCGCCACCTCGGGCAGCACCGGGACGGGGACGTTTTGGGCGGGACCGGACGCGTCGGCCGGCTTGTACACGGCGGTGGGTGTCGGGGTCGGGGTGGACGGAGGGCTGGACGTGGCCGAACCCGTCGGTGTGGAGGGCACGGCACCGGGATCTGCGGGGGCTCCACCCGCGCAGCCGGCCAGCATGAGTGCCGCAGCAACAGCAGCACCGGCAGCAGCTGACCGGATTCCCCAAGGCGTGGAGACGTTGATTGATGTCATGGGCCGCTAATCCCCCAGTAGTTTCAAGACGGCTAACTCCGGACAATGACTTAAGGGTAGCCCAGGTCACATTTCACCCATCAAACTTATCCACAGCTACCGCCAATGGTTTATCACCACAGAAGCCCTGAAAGACGTCATAAAGGGAGCCGGCGCATGAATGCGCCGGCTCCCTTCCCTCAAAGCCCTTTCCCGTGACCAGGCGAAGCTACTTTTGCGGAGGCAACACCAACTCCCCTGTCTTGTCCGTGGACAAGGCGAGCGACGAGACATACTGCGGGCCGCCGTTGGGCGCGTCCTTCGCCGACCGCACCATGTCCGGACGCTCAAATTCAATCCCCGTGACGTGGCAGAGGAGCTTGGCGTCGCTGGGGTTCCCGTCGGCGTCGAACATCGGCAGGTCGATGCCGTCGTCGGTGCGGCGGAGGTAGTACCGTCCGCGGGTGGCCAGCGCCAGCACCGGCGGAAGGACCAGGGCAAGGCCCACCGCGAAGATCGGCGAGAACGGCTGGATCGCGGAACCAAATGCACCAAAGAACACGGCAATCGAAATTCCAGCGGAGGCGAGCATCGACACAAAGCCCACCGGGTTCACGGCATACAGCATGCCCCGCCGGAATTCGGGGACCTTGGGGGAAATCTTCAGCAGGTATTTGTTGATGGCGATATCGGACGCCACCGTGACAACCCAGGCCATGGCGCAGTTGGCATAGAAGCCCAGGATCGTGTTGAGGAAGTCGAACATGTTGGCTTCCATCAGGACCAGGGCAATGGCCAGGTTGACCACCACGAACACCATGCGTCCCGGATAGGTCTTGGTGATGCGGGTGAAGCTGTTGGTCCAGGCCAGCGAACCCGAATACGCGTTGGTGACGTTGATCTTGATCTGCGAGATGACCACCAGCACCACGGCCAGCGTCATCGCCAGCCAGGCCGGCATCATCTCCCGGTAGACGCCCAGGAACTGGTGCACCGGCTCATTCGCCGTGGCAGACGCCGCCGGGTCCAGGGTCGCGATGAGGTAGATGGCGATGAACAGGCCCACGATCTGCTTGATCGCGCCGAAGATCACCCAGCCGGGTCCGGCCAGGATGACCGCCCGCCACCACGCCCCCTTGTTGGCTTCGGTGCGCGGCGGCATGAAACGGAGGTAGTCGATCTGTTCGGCAATCTGCGCCATCAGGGACAGGCAGACACCCGCTGCCAGCATCACCGACGCAAGGTTGGGGCCGCCGTCGCCCGATTCGCCCGTGTACGCAAAAAAGGTGTTGATGCTCTCCGGGTGCGAGACCAGCAGGTATCCCACCGGCACCACCATCAGCAGCAGCCACAGTGGGGTGGTCCACACCTGCAGCTTGGCCAGGGTGTTCATCCCGTAGATCACCAGCGGAATGATGATTACCGTGGAGGCTGCGTACCCCAACCACTGCGGAATGCCCAGGCCCACTTCCAGGCCCTGCGCCATGATGGAGCCTTCCAGGGCGAAGAAGATGAAGGTGAACGTCGCGAAGATGACGTTGGTGACCACCGACCCGTAGTAGCCGAAGCCGGAGCCGCGGGTGATGAGGTCAAGATCGATGTTGTACCGCGCCGCGTAGTATGCCAGCGGGAAGCCGGTGGCGAAGATGATGACGGCGGCAACCAGGATGCCGAAGATGGCGTTGACCGTCCCATAGGCGATCCCGATGTTCGCGCCGATGGAGAAGTCCGCCAGATAGGCGATGCCGCCCAGCGCACTGGTTGCCACCACCCCCGCGCTCCACTTGCGGTAGGAGCGTGGTGCGAAGCGGAGCGTGTAGTCCTCCAGGCTTTCCTTGGTGGCGTTCAGCGCTGCGGCGTTGCCCGCCGCCGGGGCCGCTTGAGCGCTTCCGACGACGGCGGCACCAGGCTGTGCCGGCGGGTCCAGCAGCTGCGTTGTCTCTTTGTCATTGCTCATGGAATTGCGTCGCTTTCGTGTCTAAGGGATCTGATGCGACGCTATCCGGCACGAACGACAGCCCGGTCACGGGCTTGTTTCGGCGGCGTTAAGCCTTGACTGCTGGTGTAAACAAAAGCAGTTACCGCCCATTGTTGGCCTTCCACAAAACCGGCCGCATCTGCCGGAATTACTGTCGAAAAGGAGATCACAACCGAAAGCAAGGACGGCGATGACAACCATTTCCCGCACCACGGAATACCCAATCCTGGAGACGGCCCGGCAGCAGGTCCTGGAGGGTGGAATCGGCCTCACGGAAGCGCAACTGCTGGAGGTTCTGCGCCTCCCCGACCCCGCAGTCCCCTCCGCGCTGGAGCTTGCCCACCAGGTCCGCCTCAAGCACTGCGGGGAGGACGTGGAGGTTGAAGGGATCATCTCCATCAAAACCGGCGGCTGCCCCGAGGACTGCCACTTCTGCAGCCAGTCAGGCCTCTTTGACTCCCCCGTCCGCGGCGTCTGGCTGGACATCCCGGAACTGGTCAAGGCCGCCAAGGAAACGGCCGCCACCGGAGCCACCGAATTCTGCATCGTCGCCGCCGTCCGCGGACCCGACATCAAACTCATGAACCAGATCAAGTTCGCCATCGACCGCATCAATGAGGAAGTGGACATCAACATCGCCTGTTCCCTGGGCATGCTCACCCGCCGCCAGGTTGACCAGCTCGCCTCGTGGGGAGTGCACCGCTACAACCACAACCTCGAGACGGCGCGGAGCTACTTCCCCCAGGTTGTCACCACCCACAGCTACGAGGAGCGGCTGGAGACCTGCGCCATGGTCAAGGACGCCGGCATGGAACTGTGCTGCGGGGCGCTGATCGGCATGGGCGAATCACTCGAACAGCGTGCAGAGCTGGCCGCGCAGCTGGCTGCCCTGGAACCGCACGAAGTGCCGCTGAACTTCCTCAACCCGAGGCCCGGCACGCCGCTGGAAAACCAGGAACTGATGGACGGCAAGGACGCCCTCCGCGCCATCGCCGCGTTCCGGCTGGCCATGCCCCGCACCGTCCTCCGGTACGCCGGCGGCCGGGAGCTCACCCTCGGCGATCTCGGTACCCGCGAGGGGCTGCTGGGCGGGATCAACGCGGTCATCGTCGGCAACTACCTCACCACCTTGGGCCGTCCCGCCGCCGCCGACCTCAACCTGCTGGTGGACCTCAACATGCCCATCAAGGAACTCCAGAAGACCCTATGATCCCCACCCGCTCAACCAGCTCAATCATCGGGAGCTTCTGCGGCCACTGCGGCGAGTCGTACCCGAAGGAAACGTTCGACGGCGGGAGCGCACCGCCGTCGAACGTCCTCCAGACGGGCGATGGGCAGGTGGCGGCCGCCCCTCACCAGGAGTGCGCTGCGCGGCTTCAGCTGGAACCGCCGCGCTATTGCGGCCAGTGCGGACGCCGCCTCAAGGTCCAGGTGTCACCCCACGCCTGGACGGCCACCTGCTCACGCCATGGAACCACCGCCTCCTGACCCAAAGTTCACCAAACCCTCTGGCGCGTTTCTACATAACGTAGAAGAATGGCTTCATGATGTTTGAACATGTGGATGGACAACCCGTACTGGAACTCGACGACGAGCAGTCCTGGCGCCTGCTGGAGGGCACCAAGCACGGAAGGCTGGTGGTGTCCGTCGCGGGAGAGCCGGACATCTTCCCGGTGAACTACGTCACGGCCAACCGGAAAATCTATCTCCGGACGGCTCCGGGCAACAAGCTGGCCCAGTTGACCATCAACTCCACGGTTCTCTTCGAAACGGACGGCATCCTCTCGGAGGAAGCCTGGTCCGTGGTGCTGCGGGGAAAAGCCCGCGTCCTCAGCAACTCCGCGGAACTGGCAGCAGTGGAGGAGCTCGGGCTGAAGACCTGGGTGCCCACCCTGAAGGACTTCTACGTGGAGATTGAGCCCACCTCCGTCAGCGGCCGCCACTTCGAATTCGGAGAACAGCCAGAACGCGAAATCTAGGAGCTCCTAGACTGAAGGCATGGCGGACAAGCTCACTCCCGAGCGGCGCAGCTGGAACATGTCCCGGATCCGGGGCAAGAACACCAAGCCGGAACTGCTGGTGCGCAGGCTCCTCCACGCCAAGGGATACCGCTACCGGCTGCACGGAAAAGCCGGCGCCACCCGCCTGCCCGGCAACCCGGACCTGGTGTTCGCCGGCCGCCGCAAAGTGATCTTCGTCAACGGCTGCTTCTGGCACTTCCATGACTGCCGCGTGGGCCTGCACGCGCCCCAGGCCAACGCCGAATTCTGGGCTGCCAAGCGCAGCCGGACCCGCGAACGCGACGCCCGCCAACGCCGCCTGCTGGAGGACGCCGGCTGGCAGGTGCTCACCGTGTGGGAATGCGAACTCAAGGACAGCTCCGCGCTGGAAACCGAGCTGGTGCGGTTCCTGGACACCGGCCGCTGAATCGCCGCTCCTGCGTGCCTGCCCCAATGAGGATTCGCCGCTTTTCAGGCATCTTGAGCGAATCTTTCGGCATTCCCGCCGCGGTTCTTGAGTGCCGGCCGGAAAGATGGATGGGTTCAAATCACGGCAATTACAACAGAAATTCCTGGCCCCGCTGCAACCGCTCCCACTGTTGGAACGGTGCGGAAAATCAAGGGAGAAAACTATGGGCCCACGGATTAGGGGTAAACCCGCAGTCTCATCAAGAAACCCACAATTCTGTTTCCAAAACCCGTCGCGCGAAAGCAACGCCCCTAACCTGAAGTGAAACAAATGCCCCACATAACCGCCCCCTTCCAGGAAGGGACTGTTCCCGCCGAAAGGACCGTCATGAGCGCCGCAGATGATGCCCCCCGGCCCTTGGTGGACCAGTCGGTTCTCGACCGGTTGAGGGAGGAACTGGAAGAAGAAGAGGGGTACTGCAGGGTCTTCGTGGGGAACTTCATCGAGTACCTGCCGCACCGGATTGGACGCCTCCGGCTGGCGCTGACCACGGGAGACCTGGAGGGTTCAGTGGACGCAGTCCTCAGCCTGAAAACCTCCAGCCAGATGGTGGGCGCCGAGCGGCTGGCCGGCCTGGCCATGGATCTGGAGGGCGAGCTCCGCAACGAGGCCCGCCACTCGGATGTGGCAGTCGTCCTGCCGCAGCTGGCCGCCGCATTCCTCCGGCCCATCAACCTGTGCAGCCGGCAGACCATGCACCGCCTGCAGTCTCAGTGCTCGCCCGGAGCCAGGCGGTAACCAACGCCGCGGACAGTCTGGAGCCAGCGCGGCTTCTGCGGTGAGTCGCCCAGCTTCTTGCGGAGGTTGCCCATGTGGACCTCGACGGACCGTTCGTCCGCCTCGCTAATGTAGCTGCCGACGTCGTAATCCTCGTCCCGCAGCCGGCGCACCAGGTCGGACTTGGTCCGGACCGTCCGGCCCGCTTCCAGGAGGGCATGCAGGAGTTCGAACTCCGTGCGGGTCAGGTTCATTTCCTTGCCGTCAACAACCACGGTCCTGGACGCGTAGCTCAGCTCCAGCCCGTTGTGGCTGAAGTTCCCCCGCTCAGGGTGGACGGCTCCGCTGTCGGCTGCGGCATCTCCTGGCATGGCTTCAGAAGGTTCGGCGACAGAACGGGGGCGGCGCATCATCGCGGCGATGCGGGCGCGGAGCTCCCTGGGGCGGAAAGGTTTGGTGAGGTAGTCGTCAGCTCCGGACTCCAGCCCGATCAGGGTGTCCAGCTCCTCGGTGCGGGCCGTGAGCATCACAATGTACGCGTCCGAAAATTCGCGGATCTGGCGGGACACCTCAAAACCGTCGATGTCCGGCAGGCCGAGGTCCAGGGTGATGACGTCAGGGTTGAGGGTCTTGGCCACGAGGACACCTTCTGCCCCGCTGCTGGCCACGCTTACGTCGAACCCGGCCTGGGACAGCACGGTGCGTACCAGTTCCCGGATGTCGTGGTCATCCTCGATGACCAGTCCCACTCGTGCATCACTCATAGCGCCCCCTCAGCAGCCAACGTCTGAAGTATAGCTGGCTGCCGATATCCTGCTGGCATGGCCTCACACACTCCGCCCCGCAAGTTCCGTGCCATGGACCACCCCGTGGCCTGGTCCTCGGGCAAGCTGAGGTTCTTCCGGCGGCCCTTCCACGAGTACCGGCTGACGGACCGGGTGGCGTTGAGCCAGATGCCGCTGTTCGTGACAACTCTCCTCACGGCATTCCTCGTGTGGGCGTTCTTCCCCGTCACTATGGACAACCCGCTGTTCGTGGCCTTCCTGGTGTCCCAGCTGGTGATCATGGCCCTCTGCTACCTGGTCCCGTGGGACCGGCTGCCGTACACGAGTTTCCTGATCATTCCGCTGCTGGATTTTGTCTCCATAGCCGTGGGCCGGGAGGGAGGCGGCCAGGAAAGCCTCACCGGAATCAGCCTGCTGGCCGTGTTCCCGGTGATCTGGCTGTGCGCATCCGGGTACTACCCCCGGACGTCCCTGTGGCTGTCCTTCGTGGCCCCGCTTGCCATCATCTGGGTCCCGCTGCTGCTGAAGGGGAACCCGACGCCCCAGGACCTGGCGCGGTCCCTGCTCCTTCCGGTCATGATGCTCGGCATCGGTGTGTCCGTCAGCGTGTTGACGCTCAGCATGACGCGGCAGCAGCGCGCTCTTGAGGAGAAGGACGCCCAGCTGCAGGACAACCTGGGCACCAGCCAGCGCCAGGGGGCGCTCCTGAACACCATCCTGGACACCGTCCATCTGGGAGTCCTGGCAGTCGATGCGGACGGGCACGACGTCCTGATGAACAGGAGGCAGCGGGTCAACCACGAGCTCGCCCGGCCCAAGGACATTGCGGATCCGAACGAGTCCCAGCTGCTGGTCTTCGGGCCGGACCGCGTGACGCTGGTTCCCGTTGAGGAGCGGCCGGTCCGCCGCGCCGTCCTCGGGGAAACCTTCACCGATTACCTTGTGTGGCTGGGCTCCGGCCGCGACCAGCGCGCCTTCGTGACCACCGCGCGGGCCATGAAGGACAACGACGGCGCGTTTGCCGGTTCCGTGATTGTCTTCAGCGATGTGACGGACCTCGTGAACGCCCTGACGGCCAAGGATGATTTCGTCTCCAGCGTCTCGCACGAATTCCGGACGCCGCTGACCTCGATCCTGGGCTACGTTGAAATCCTGCTCGCCGAAGAGCCGGAGGACAGCCAGCGCGACATGCTGGACATCATCCGCCGGAACTCCGAACGGCTCCTCACGCTGGTGTCGGACCTGCTGTCCAGCCGGAACGGCCAGCTGATCGTGACGCCCCAGGCCGTGGACGTGGCAGAACTGGTGCGCTCCAGCGTTTCCTCCGCCATCCCACGCGCGGCGGCTTCGGGAGTGGCGCTTGAGGCTGACACCCCGGACCGGCTGGAGGCCCACGTGGACGGGCCCAGAATCGCGCAGGTGCTGGACAACCTGGTGTCCAACGCCATCAAGTACTCCCCCGACGGCGGCAGCGTGATGGTCTCGCTCGCGCAGGAGGACGGGCACGTGGCCTGCCGGGTCACCGATACCGGCATGGGCCTGAGCCCGGAAGATGCGTCTGAGGTTTTCGCCAAGTTCTTCCGGGCCAGCAGTGTCCGCCGGACAGCCATCCCCGGGGTGGGGCTGGGCCTGCCGATCAGCAAGGCGATCGTTGAGGCCCATGGCGGTACCATCGAGGTGGACAGCGCCCTAGGCGAAGGGACAACCTTCACGTTCCGGGTTCCGGTCTAGTCGGGGCGGGTGGGGACTACTTCTCCCCATGATTGCCGTGCGAGCTCCCGCACTGAGGCGAGGATGTCCGACGGCGGCCGGGACAGGTCCAGCGGAAATTCCACAATGTCGATGTCCGTGTTGAGGATGCGGCGGAGCTTTACCTCGCCGGCGCCGGCGTACACAAGCCAGGCTGTGGGCACAGCCAGTGCCGTGCAGTGCCCCAGCATCTGGTAATGGTCTGCGGTCAGGGAAGCGCCGGGATCAGTGGCCGCCCTGTATTTGGCGTTGTACACCGCCACGGGCCGTCCGCCGAGCAGGTGGACAGCGTCCGGCCGCACCGAGAGCCTGTCCGCGTCGTTCACTGCCTCACTCAGGAGGGTGCTGAACTGGAGCCGGAGTTCCCCGGGGTAGGCAGCCATCGCCTCACGCAGCGCGGTGCCCACAAAATCCCCAAACACCTGGACCATGTCCACCACAAAGGAGGCGGTCTGCTGGGTTCCCTGCCCGGCCTCGGCGGAGGCATTGCGCAGGATCAGCTCAGCCAGGCGCAGCACCGCGTGGTAGCGGAGGTTCATGCGGTTTGCTTTCCACCGGGGCAGCGGTGCTCCTGCCGGGAGGCGCGTAACGGCGTCGAGCTTTCCCTTGAGCTGGCGCAGCCGGCTCAGCACCTCGGGGCGGACGCGCGGCACCTGGCCCATCCGTTCCAGCGCGGCGCGCAGGATCCGGTTCTCGGCAATGTCCTCGGTGAACTCGTCGTAGGACACCTCCAGGGGCACCAGCATGCCGGGCCGCCGGGAAATCTGGTCCGAAATCCTGATCCGTCCCTTGACCGTCCGGAGCGATTCATCCACGGTGAGATAGCCCTGCAGGACGCCGCGTCCCAGGGCACGTTCGGCCAGTTGCGCCAGCGACTCCGCCAGCGCGCTCCACAGCTCCCGGTCCTCCACGGCTGAGACCGAATCGGGGCGGAAGCCCTGCTCGCCGGCGTAGCTGAGCAGGAACAGGAGCCGGCTGAGCCCCAGCCGGTCCTTGGGACGCACGTCGAGCTGTACCGTGGCCGTGCGCACCGAACCCACGTTGCCCACCGGCTCGATCCGGTACAGCCCAAGGCCCATGGGTGATGCCTTGGCCAGGCCGCTGGAATTCAGGAAGGACGCGCTGGCCGGGTCCAGCCGCTCCACGATGCCGCGGGACAGTTCATCCAGCACCAGGTGCCGGACAGACGTGCCGGGGTCAGCGGGCCGCAAGGCGTCCCAGCAGCTGGTCCAGCCCGAAGCGCTCCTCCAGCTGCGCCCGGGTCAGCTGGCCGTGGTAGTGCTCCTCCAGCAGCGGCATGAGCTCGTACTTCCAGATCCGGCGGAGCCCGGCGGGGGTCTGGGCGGCGGGCTTCATGAAGTAGGACGGGCCAATCATCAGGTCCCGGTCCCACTCGTCAATCGCACTGTTCAGGGCATCCAGCAGCAGCGCCGGCGTGAGGTCGAGCTGCCGGGCCTGGAGGAACCGCAGCAGGGAGCCCTTCACAGGCTCGGTCTGCGGGTGCAGCTCGATGAAGGAGAACCGGCGGCGGATGGCGGCGTCCATCATGGCGATGGAACGGTCTGCCGTGTTCATGGTGCCGATGATGTAGAGGTTGTCCGGCAGCGTGAACGGCTCGTTGGGGCTGTACTGGAGGTAAATCCGGTCGTCCCGGTATTCCAGCAGGAAGTACAGTTCGCCGAACACCTTGGCCAGGTTGGCGCGGTTCATCTCGTCGATGATCAGGAAGTACGGCTTGTTTTCGTTGCCGGGCTTCGCCGCTTCCTCCGCGAGCCGGCGCAGCGGCCCCGCCACCAGCTTGAAGGAGACCTGGCCTTCGTCGGTCTTGTCCGGCCGGTATCCCTCGAAGAAGTCCTCATACGCGTAGGAGGGGTGGAACTGGACCAGCTTGACCCGCTCGTCCGTGGTGTCATCCGCCAGTTCGGCGGCGAGGTGCTTGGCCAGGTAGGTCTTGCCGGTCCCCGGCGGCCCATACAGGACCAGCTGGCGGTTCTCCTCCAGCAGCTCGGCGATCTCCTGGAGCGGCTCGAGCTCCATGTGCAGCGAGTCGGCGAACTCGCGGGTCAGCGGGCGGAAGCCCTCCTGGACGGGAGGCACGACGGCGGCCGCTTCAGCGTCGCCGTCGGGCTCTGTTTCCGCTTCGGCCGGCAGGAGCGCCTGCAGCGCCTGCACCACCTTGGTAACGTCCACGACGATTCCGGCGGTGGCCAGCTGCCGCTGGACGTGCCGCGGCAGGCTGGTGGTGGTGTGTCCCTCGTCGAACCAGCGGACCTTGCGGCGCAGGCGCCGGTTGTCGTCGTTGTGTTCGGGCTCCCCGAGCACCACCCCCAGGCTCACGGTGCCGGCGTGCTGGTACAGCACCACGTCCCCCGGCTTCATGACCGTCAGGAAGGCAAAGACAGCAGTCTTGGTGTCCTCCCGCTCCACGTAGCCGAGGTGCTTGTAGTCCTCGTCCACGGCGTGCTGGACCAGCCCTGCGGTAACGCCGGGGTCCAGCAGGCGGAGATGTTCGACGTCGAGGGTCGCCTTCTCCTCGCCCTGCCAGGCTGTGAGGAGCTCGGTGTTGTCGCTGTGCGTGCGCAGCAGCCAGGCCCGCCGGCCGGGGTCGCCCACCTTGCGCCACTGGCTGACCAGCTGGCGCGAGTACCAGTCGATGCGCTGCCCGGCCTGCTCGTCGAGGTGCAGGCGGATGCGGTGGATATCGGCTGTGATGTCCCCTTCGGCGTCCCCCATGGCGCCGCCCACCAGGGAGGCAAAGGCGTCCCGGATTTCCTGCCGCTCCACATCGGCCACCACGGGCTCGAAGTAGCTCGGCCAGGACAGGAATTCGATGCTGCGGCGGATGGCCGGCTGGTCGTCCGGCGTTCCCGCCGCCAGCCGATGGAAGTTAAGCGGATCCTGCAGCGCACCGGTGATAACCGCCGGCGGCTGCTGGTCCACGTGCTGCACGAACCGGCACAGCCACTTCAAGTGGTCCCAGATGGTCCAGTTGAACTCCGCCGTCCGGTCCCTGATCACGCCGTGGTCCGTCATTCCCTGGTAGAGCTCACCCGGCAGCTCCAGCGGAGGCTCCAGCCAGGACGCGGCCTCTGCGACGCGGGCACGCTTGACCTTCAGCGACTTCACCTCGTGCGCCAGGGGCAGCGACTGCAGGAACAGCAGTTCGACGGCCAGCTGCTTCGCTTCCCGGGACGCACCCTCAAGGTTCCGCCGGAGGTTGGTCATCATGGGGGCCTTGGGGTCCGGCGTGCCCCGCTCCAGCCGCTCCAGGAGCTCGGCCGCGGCCTCCGACGTCCACGTCAGGGTCCGGCCATCCAGGGCCGACGGCTTCCCCAGCAGCCCCGGGCCCAGCACAAACCAGGCCGCGTCCTCTATCTCCCGTGAGATGCCGAGGGCGCGGGTCATGGCAGCAGGGGAGGCGGGGGTCATGCCTCCAAATTTACAGGGTCAAGCTGGACGGGCCCTTAAAGGTCGTACGCCCCCGGCAGCTCCGGTGCCGCTACTTGCCTGCGCCGGGACGCTTCCGGCCGAAGGTGAAGTAGCCCACGGGGCCGATGAAGTTGATGAAGGATGCTGCCCGCCATGCGGCCTTGGGGCCATTGATGAGCGCCGCGGGCCGCTTCGAAATGTCCCGCTGCGCCGCCACCAGCAGGGACACCTGCGCGATGGCCACCAGGATGGTGCCGGCCTTTGCTGACGGGGACATTTCTTTCCAGGTCTTTTTCTGGGCCATGTTTGCTCCTTGTATAGGTTCTCAGTTTCCGATGCTTGCTGCTCCCGCGCAACGGGGCGTGTGCCGGCGCATCCGCGTCACGCCGTGAAAGGCGCCAGGCGTTCCTTCTGTTCAGGCGTCAGCCGCTGCACGCGGCCCGTGGCCTCGTCCACGAATGCCAGGTGGCTGCTCGCCCTGACGCAGTCCTCCAGGGTGACGGGGTCCTGGATGAGGTAGTGGATATCGAAGCTGGCCCCTTTGACGGCGCCAATCCACACCTGCACCACGGCCGGCACGTTCCGGTACTCGAGGGTCCTGACGTACCGGATCTTGTGGTCCACCACCAAAGCCATGGTGCCTTCCGGGACGTCATTGAACAGCGAGACATGCGGATCAATTCCGGGCGCGCCGGCACCGCGGGGCGGGCCGAAGGCCGCGATGCGGGCCTCCTCAAGCATCCGGACAATCTGGACGTTGTTGATGTGCCCGTAAGCGTCCATGTCTCCCCAGCGCATGGGGACAAGGACCTCGATCCGCTGGCTTCCGTTGGTGCTCAACTGTGCACCGCCGTCGAATCGTCCACCGGGACGTCCCCTGCATCCGCCCCGGCGAACTGGGACATGTACAGGCGGTAGTACGCGCCCCGTGCAGCGAGGAGGACCTTGTGGTTCCCCTGCTCCACGATCCTGCCGTTCTCCATCACCAGGATGGTGTCGGCGTCGCGGATCGTTGAGAGCCTGTGGGCAATCACAAAGCTGGTGCGGTCCGTGCGGAGCGCGGCCATGGCCTTCTGCACCAGCAGCTCGGTGCGCGTGTCAACGGAACTGGTGGCCTCGTCGAGGATCAGCAGCGAGGGATTCGCCACGAAGGCCCGGGCGATGGTGATCAGCTGTTTTTCGCCGGCGCTGACGTTGTTGCCTTCCTCGTCGATGACCGTGTTGTAGCCCTCCGGCAGGGCCCTCACGAAGCGGTCCACGAAAGTGGCCTTGGCGGCCGCCATCACCTGATCCTCCGTGGCTTCAAGGTTGCCGTAGCGGATGTTGTCGTAGATGGACCCGCCGAACAGCCAGGCATCCTGCAGCACCATGCCCACCTTGGAGCGGAGCTCGGAGCGGCTGAGGTGGGTGATGTCCACGCCGTCCAGCATGATGGAGCCGGCATTGAGCTCATAGAACCTCATGACCAGGTTGACCAGGGTGGTCTTTCCGGCGCCGGTCGGCCCCACGATGGCCACGGTGTTTCCCGGTTCGGCGGTGAAGGACAGGTCCTCGATCAGCTTCTTGTCCTCCGTGTAGCTGAAGGTGACGCTGTTGAAGTCAACGTGCCCGTCAGTCCTGGCCGGGAGGTGCTCGGTGGCGGTTTCCTCATCCTGCTCATCGGCGTCGAGGAACTCGAAGACCCGTTCAGCGGAGGCCACGCCGGACTGCAGCATGTTTGCCATGCCGGCCATCTGGCCCAGCGGCTGCGTGAACTCGCGGGAGTACTGGATGAATGCGGTGGCGTCGCCCAGGGACATGGACCCGGAAGCCACCCGCAAGCCGCCCACCACGGCGATGCCCACGTAGCTGAGGTAGGAGACGAACTGCATGACCGGGAAAATGATGCCGGAGACGAACTGCGCCCCGAAGCTGGCCTTGTACAGTTCCTCGTTGCGTTCCTCGAACCGTTCCAGCATGTCCGCGTCGCGGCCGAACACCCGCACCAGGTCATGCCCCGAGAAGGATTCCTCGATCTGCCCGTTCAGCGCGCCCGTGTTCTTCCACTGGGCGGCAAAGAGCTTCTGGCTGCGCACGCCGATCATGCCCGCTGCCACCCCCGAGAGGGGAAGGGCAACCAGCGCTATCAGGGCCAGCTGCCAGGACACGATGAACATCATCACCACGATGCCGACGACGGTCAGCAACGAGTTGATGAGCTGGGCGAAGGCCTGCTGGAGCGCCTGCTGGATGTTGTCGACGTCGTTCGTTACCCGGGACAGCACGTCGCCGCGCTGGCGGGTGTCGAAGTAGTTGAGCGGGAGGCGGTTCAGCTTCCGTTCGGTGTCATCGCGGAGCCGCCGGATCACCTTCATCACGATGCGGTTCAGCACGTAGCCCTGCAGCCAGAGGAAGATGTTGGCCACGAAGTACATCAGCAGGACCACTGCAATGAGCATGCTGAGCTTGTCGAAGTTGATGCCGGTGCCCGGCACCAGTTCCATCCGGGAAACCATGTCTGCAAAGTTGTCCTGGCCCTGCTGGCGCAGACCGTCCACGAACTGTTCCTTGCTGCCGCCGGCCGGAAGCTGCTTTCCCACCACTCCGGCAAAGATGACGTCCATGGCCTGGCCCAGGATCTTGGGGGCGATGACGTTCAGGACCACGGCGATCACCACCATGCCCACCACCACGTAAATGCCCAGGGCCTCAGGCTTCAGCAGCCCCATGAGCCGCTTGGCGGAGGGCCAGAAGTGCTGGGCCTTCTTGGCGGGCATCCCGCCGAACATGTCTCCGTCGGCCTCGGAGGGCTTGAATTCCTCCTCCACGAAGTCGTCGTCCTCGACGGATCCCTCCACCAGCTCCGCGTCGGGGGCGTCCTGGGCAGCTGATGTTGCGCTGATCTCGGTGGAGTCCTTCCTGCGGGCGCTCATGCCATCTCCTCCACGCTCAGCTGGGATTCAACGATTTCCTGGTAGGTGGGCGAGGTTTCCAGGAGTTCCTGGTGCGTACCGCGGTCCACGATGCGTCCGTTGTCCAGCACCAGGATCTGGTCCGCCTCGGTGATGGTGGAGATCCGCTGCGCCACGATGATCACGGTGGCGTCTGCGGTGATGCCTTTCAGCGCGGCCCGGAGCCGGGCATCGGTGGCCACGTCCAGTGCGGAGAACGAATCGTCGAAGAGGTACACGCGGGGCCTGCTCACGAGTGCCCGGGCGATGCAGAGGCGCTGGCGCTGGCCGCCGGAGACGTTGGTCCCGCCCTGGGAGATGCGGGATCCGAGGCCGTTTTTCTTGGCACGGACGAACTCGTCGCCCTGCGCCACCTGCAGCGCTTCCCACAGTTCCTGGTCCGTGGCATCGGTTTTTCCGAACCTCAGGTTGTGCTCGATGGTGCCGGAGAAGAGGTAGGGCCGCTGGGGCACCAGGGCCACCCGCCGGGTGATGTCGGCCCGGTCCATCCTGCTGACCGGGACCCCGTCCAGCAGCACCTCCCCCTCGGCGGGGTCGTAAAGCCGCGGCAGGAGGGACAGGAGGGAGGTTTTCCCCGAGCCTGTGGAACCGATGATCGCGATGGTCTGGCCGGGCTGCGCCGTGAAGCTGATGTTGCTCAGTACCGGCGACTCAGCGCCAGGGTAGGCGAAGGTGACGTTCCGGTACTCCACCACGCCGGCCAGCGTGCCCGGCACCTCCAGGTGTTCCGGATCGTGGATGGAGGGCTCGACGTCGAGCAGCTCGCCTATACGGTCCGCGCAGACTGACGCGCGCGGGATCATCATGGCCATGAAGGTGCCCATCATGACGGCCATCAGGATTTGGAGCAGGTACTGCAGGAAGGCGGTCAGGGCGCCCACCTGCATCTCGCCTGAGTCCACGCGCTGCCCGCCAAACCACAGCACGGCCGCGGTGGACAGGTGGAGGATCATGCCGATGGCAGGGAACATCAGGACAAACAGGGCGCCGATCTTCAGCGAGACATCCGTCAGTTCCTTGTTCGCTCCGCCAAACCGCTGCGTTTCATACGGTTCCCGGACGAAGGCGCGGACCACCCGGATGCCGATGATCTGCTCGCGCAGGACGGCGTTGATGCGGTCGATCTTTTTCTGCATGGACCGGAACAGCGGCATGAGCCGGACCACCAGGTATCCAACCACCACGGTGAGGAGGGGCACCGACACCCACACCAGCCAGGACAGGTTGAGGTCCTCGCGCAGCGCCATGATGATTCCGCCGATGCACATGATGGGCGTTGCCACCATGAAGTTCAGCCCCATCAGCACAAGCATCTGGACCTGCTGGACGTCGTTGGTGCCGCGGGTGATGAGCGTCGGGGCACCAAAGGCATTGACGTCCATGGCAGAGAAGCTGGTGACCTTGCGGAACACCCCGCGGCGCAGGTCGCGGCCCATGGCCATGGCGGTCTTCGAGCCGAAGTAGACACCCGCAATGGCGGTGCCCACCTGGATGAACGCCACCGCCAGCATCACCGCACCCGTCCGCCAGATGAAGCCGGTGTCCCCGCGGGAGACCCCCTGGTCGATGATCTGGGCGTTCAGGCTGGGCAGGTATAGCGCCGCGATGGTGGACGCCAGCTGGAACACAATGACGGCCGCGATAAACGGCCTATACGGCCTGGAAAACCGCCGTATGAGGGTGAGGAGCATGCCCACGTGTCCTTAGTGATGAGTTTGATGATGGGTTCGCAAAGAGTAGGAGGCTTAAGTAGTAGCAGCCGGGGCCGACATCCTCAGCCTTCCCACTCTACGAAACTCCTTCCCGTGGTGAAACAGGCCCCGGGAAAGATCATCCGCGGGGAGTACCCCTCAGGGTCACCTGCCTGCCGTGGCGAGCTCCGCCGTCGTGCCCTTATCCCCGGCACCCGGCTGGATGTCCACCGTGCGCCGGAGGGGCTTCTCCTTGATAAACAGCACGGACACCAGCGCCACGACGGCCACGGCAGCCGAGATCAGGAACACCTCCGCCGTGGCGTCACCATAGGCAGCCCGCATGATGTCGCGGACAGGTTCCGGCATGTGCGCCAGGTCCATGCTGGCACCGGCCGCGCCTCCCTCAACGGGGATGCCTGCGGTTGCCAAGCCCTGCGTGGCCAGCTCGCTCACCCGGTTGGCCAGGATGGCGCCCAGGACGGAGACACCGATGGCGCCGCCCACGGACCGGAAGAAGGCAACCGAGGCACTTGCCGTGCCGATGTCTGACGCCCGGACAGTGTTCTGCACGGCCAGGACAAGGTTCTGCATCAGCATGCCCAGGCCGAGGCCCAGCACTGCGGTGAAGGCCCCTGCGTGCCAGAGTTCGGTGGTGTGGTCCAGGGTTCCGGACAGTCCCAGCCCGCCGATCAGCAGGATGGAGCCGGCGATCAGGTAGCCCTTCCACTTGCCCGTCCGGCTGATCAGCTGTCCGGAGACCACTGAACCGACCAGGTTTCCGGCGATCATCGGAAGGGTCAGGAGCCCGGCTTCCGTGGGGCTGGCACCGCGCGCCACCTGGAAGTACTGCCCCAGGAAGGTGGAGGACCCGAACATTGCCACGCCCACGGCCACGGAGGCGAGGATGGCCAGCGCCGTGGTGCGCTCAGAGATGATCTTGAGCGGGATGATGGGCTGCTCCACCTTGGATTCCACCAGCACCAGCAGGGCCAGCAGGAGGATTCCGCCGCCCACCATGACGGCGGTCTGCCACGAAATCCAGTCGTAGTAGGCGGGATTGCCGGCGAACGAGACCCAGATCAGCAGGAGGCTCACGCCGGAGGTCAGCAGGATGGAGCCCAGCCAGTCAATCTTGGCGGGTCGGCGCACGTGGCTGATCTTGAGGGTGACCTGCAGCAGGATGAGGGCGACGACGGCGAGCGGCACGCAAACGAAGAAGGTCCAGCGCCAGCCGAGCGGGCTGTCCACGATGAAGCCGCCCAGCAGCGGTCCGCCGGCGGTGCCGACTGCCATGACCGCTCCCATGTACCCGGAGTATTTCCCGCGGTTCCGCGGCGGGATCATGGTGCCGATGATGGCCTGGGACAGAGCAGTGAGTCCGCCCATGGCCACGCCCTGGATCACGCGGGCACCCAGCAGCAGCGGGATGGTTTGGGACAGGCCGGCCATGACGGAGCCGGCCACGAAGATGATGATGCTGAGCTGGACCAGGACCTTCTTGTTGTAGAGGTCTGCGAGTTTGCCCCAGATGGGGGTGGTGGCGGCGTTGGCCAGCAGCGCTGCGGTGATGACCCAGGCGAAGTCGGTCTGCGTGCCGTGCAGGTCGGACATGATGGTGGGCAGCGCGTTGGCCACGATGGTGCTGCTGAGGATCGCCGTGAAGAAGGCGGCAAGGAGACCGGTGAGGGCTTCCATGATCTGGCGGTGGGACATCTCGGGCGGAGTGCCTGCTGGGGCGCCGGCTGATGTGGCGGGGGCGGCAGTTCTTGCCATAGGTCTGCTCCTAAGCGGTGGTTGTGATGGTGCCGGCCGCCGTTGCCCGGGCTGATTGTTTGAGTGATTCGGTGAGCTTGTGCAGGATCCTGGCCGTGTTACCGGCGTCTTCCTCGCTCCAGTCGCGCAGGTAGTCCTGCAGGACCGCCGTCCGCTGGTCCTCGATGTGGCGGAGTTTCTCCGCCCCCAGGGGCGTCAGGGCAACCAGCTGGGCACGGCCGTCGTCCGGGTCCTGCCTGCGGACCACCAGCCCATGCTCCTCCAGGTCCGCGATGTGCCGGCTGAGCACCGGCGCGCTGACTCCCAGCCGCTCAGCGAGGCGCGTGGCCCTGGCCTCCCCCTCCCCCACGAAGCGCAGCACGCCCTGGAGCGCCACACCTGTGTCCTGCCCGCGCACGCTGGCCGTGGCGATGCACCGCACCGCCCGCTGGAGATCGAAGATTTGGTACACAAGATCCGCTGCCGTATCCGGCGCTACTGCCATGGTTGAAGGGCTCCTCAGTTGTTTGCCTGAAGCAACCATATCTTAAACTCGTTGCTTTGGGAAACTAAACGCTCCCGGCGGGGCACGCAAAAGGCCCCAGCTCAATGCGAGCTGGGGCCTTTGGGGCGTCCGGGTGTGGAGGAGCAGGCGGTCATTCCGCCAGGTGCGTGGGCGCAAACATCTTCAGCAGGGTTTCCACCACGACGACGTTCGGCCCGTCAGCGGCGAATCCTGCCCTCAGCGCGTCCCCCACGCCCTCCGGCGCCACCTTGACGGCAGGCACACCGAACGCCTCGGCAAGTTTGACGAAGTCCGGGCGGGCCAATTCGGTGGCCGTGGCTTTGCCGAAGGCGCCCACCATGTATTCGCGGAGGATGCCGTAGCCGCCGTCGTCCACAATCAGCCAGGTGACCGGAACGTTGTGCTGCCTCGCGGTGGCAAGTTCGGAGATGGAGTACATCGAGGATCCGTCACCGGACACTGCGAGTACCCGGGCAGAGCCGGAGGGCCTGCCAACAGTTTCGAGTCCCACGGCCGCGCCGATGGCTGCCGGGAACCCGAAGCCCAGCCCGCCGGCGCCCTGGGCTGAATGGAACTGGCCCTCGCGGGCGTCCCAGCAGCTCCAGCCCCAGTAGGCCGCGATGGTCATGTCCCAGAAGGTCTGCATGTCCGCCGGCACCGCCTCGCGGATGTCCGCCATGAACTTCAGTTCCTTGGACAGGTCCTGCGACTCCAGGCGTGCGCGGACCTTCGCCAGGGATTCCCTGACCAGCTCCTCGGGCGGTTTTCCGTGCCAGATCGGCATTGTCCGGCCCGCCCCGGCGTCCAGGGCTTCATCAAGGGCGGCGAGCGCCTGGCCTGCGTCTGCCCGGATCCCCAGCCCGGGGCGGTTGGACTCCAGGACCCTCGGTTCGGCGTCGATCTGGATAATCCGGCCGCGGGGCTCGAACGTGAAGTAGTTGGAGGTAACCTCGCCCAGGGATGATCCGATCACCACCAGGACATCCGCGTCCTCCAGCAGGTCGGTCATGTAGCGGTCCTCGATCCAGGACTGCAGCGAGAGCTCATGGTTCCAGGGAAAGGCACCGTTCCCGCCCGGAGTGCAGATCACGGGAGCACGAAGCTTCTCGGCAATCGAGAGCAGGGACTTTTCGGCCCGGCCCCGCCGCGTGCCGCCGCCGGCGATGATGGCCGGACGTTCCGCGGACTGCAGCCACTTCACGGCTTCCCGGACCAGCTCCACCCGGGGTGGATTGTCCGCCGCCTCGGCGAGCGCATCCTCCACCGGGGGCACCATGATGGGATCGAGCAGGACGTTCTGCGGAATCTCCAGCCAGACCGGACCCTGGGGCGAGGAGATCGCCTCGGTCCAGGCGTCCTGGATGGCAGAGGGGATGCCGGAGGCGTGCTGAATCAGCCGCTGGCTCTTGGTGACGTTGGCCGCGGACGCCTTCTGGTCATCGAGCTGGTGCAGCATGCCCTTGCGCCTGGCCCCCAGGCCCTCGAGCGGGATCTGGCTGGCCACCACAACCATGGGAACCCCCGTGGCGTAGGCTTCCTGCAGCCCGGCCAGGGACGTCAGCGCGCCGGGACCGGTGGACAGGAACAGGACACCCACCTCGCCCGTTGCGCGGGAATACCCGTCCGCGGCGAATGCACTGTTGTTTTCCACCCGTGAAGAGACGAACTGCAGGTTGCCGCGGCCCATGGCGTCGAAGAGGCCCAGGGCATGCTGGCCGGGGATGCCAAAGACGGTCTTGGCGCCCAGCGCCTCAAGGGTTTCGACGACGAGGTCCCCGCCGTTGCGCACACCCTCGCCCGGATTCTTTTCAGCCTGTGCTGCCGCCCCATCCGCAGTGACGTCGCCCATCCGGCTACTCCTTGCCTGCCGGTGCGAACCCCGCCGGACGGCGGGATTCCTGGCCCAGGGCCTGGGCGGCGTACCCGTTGGCCGCTCCAAAGCGGTCCCCTGCCACGGCGTTGTCGGCCATCAGCGTGACCAGTTCGTAGGCGACATGGCTGGCGGCCACGCCGGTGATCTCGGCATGGTCGTAGGCGGGGGCCACCTCCACGATGTCCGCTCCCACGAGGTTCATGCCTCGGAAGCCGCGGATGATTTCCAGAAGCTCCCGGCTGGTGATGCCGCCGGCCTCGGGAGTGCCGGTGCCCGGGGCGTGGGCGGGGTCCAGGACGTCGATGTCAACGGAGATGTACAGCGGGCGGTTGCCGATCCGGTCACGGACCTTCGCCACCGTTTCCAGGACGCCCTGGTAGTAGACATCGGCAGAGGTGACGATGCCGAACCCAAAGCGATGGTCGTCGTCGAGGTCCTTTTTACCGTAGAGGGGGCCGCGGGTGCCGATGTGGCTGATGGCTTCCGTGTCCAGGATGCCTTCCTCGACGGCGCGGCGGAACGGGGTGCCGTGCGTGTACTCGGCTCCAAAGTAGGTGTCCCAGGTATCCAGGTGCGCATCAAAGTGCAGCATGGCGATGGGCCCGCCGGCACGCTCGGCAGCGGCGCGGAGGAGCGGCAGGGCGATGGTGTGGTCGCCGCCCAGGGTCACCAGCTTGCCGCCGCCTGCCGTGAGGTCCAGGGCGTTCTGCTGGATGGTTTCGATGGCCTCGTTGATGTTGAAGGGGTTGACGGCCATGTCCCCGGCGTCGGCTACCTGGATGTTCTCGAAGGGGCTGACGTCCCATGCCGGGTTGTACGGGCGCAGGAGCCGGCTTGCTTCACGGACGTGGTTTGCACCGAAGCGGGCCCCCGGGCGGTACGAGACGCCGGAATCGAAAGGCACACCCACCACCGTGACGTCGGCCTTGGCCACCTGGTCCAGGCGGGGAAGGCGGGCATAGGTGGCGGCTCCCGCGTAACGGGGAATCCTGGATGAATCGATGGGGCCAAGGTTGCCGTTGGCTTCGATGCGCAGCTCTTCCAATGGAGGCCTCTCCTTCGAGGAGTTGAGGGACTGGTGTGACTGCAATCATACAGGTGGTTTCCCTATGTGCATCACTTGTTTACTTCATCGGCAGGGGTCCCGCCCTGGTTCCTCTATCCATGCGCGCTCCTCCGCAGTTGCCCCGGGCCCCTCCCCTTCTGCACTACGCAGCCCGCGGGCGGGGGGGCGCTCTGCCGGGAAGCACCGAGCGTGCGCCTTCCTCGCGCCCGGCTGCACCAAAGAGTTGGCGGCAGCCATCCACCACAACGCGCGGCTGACCTGCGCGAGCGCAGCGCTGCACTATGGGCTCTGGCTCAGGAAGCCGCCAGCCCAACTGCACCTGGCCTGCAACCATGGCCACGGTGCAGGGTTCATCCGGCACCGATCGGTGCGCTTCAGCGGCCACCCAACCCTGCCGGTGGCGGGCGTCGAAGACGTCGTGCTGCACGCACTGGGATGCCTGCCGCGGCCGGCGTCAACCGCCCTGGCGACATCGGCCATCCGGCTCTACAGCCTGCCGTTGGAGCTTCTGAAACAGGAACTCCGCGCGGACCGGTCCGCGCCGGTACTGCGGGCCCTCCGGGATCTGGATCTCCGCGCCGAATCCATCGTTGAAGTGGACGCCCAGCATCTTTTCCGGTTGAACGGCATCGACTTTGACGCGCAGGTCCACTTACCCGGAATTGGACGGGTGGACTTCCTCCTCAACGGCTTCCTTATCGTGGAGATCGACGGCTACGCGTTCCACTCCAAGCGTGCCGACATGCTCAGGGACCGGGACAGGAACAATTCCTCAACGGTTAAGGGCTACGCCGTTCTCCGCTACATGCCCGAGCACATCTGGTTCAACCCAGAGCAGGTTGTCTCCGAGATCAGGGCTGCCCTGGCATCCCGAGGCTGACCAGCGGACGCTCCCGCCCAGTTTCCTGCGGTGGCCGAGGGCCGGCCGGGCGCGGTGCAGCGCAAATCCGCGGAGCGCGGCCGGGCAACCGGGCGGGAGCGCACAGGGCGGCCGGGCAACCGGGCAGGAACTCAGCGGCTGGCGGCCGGCACCAGGACCCAGAGAACCTCGACGGGCTTGTCGGTGGGGTTGATCCAGGTGTGCGGCTCGCGGCCGGGAAAGGTGACGGTGTCCCCTGCACTGAGGTCGTATTCCTCGTTGGTGAGGATCAACCGGATACTGCCCTTGATCACATGCAGGACGTCAACGTCGCAGTCCACAGCGTAGAGCTCGGATTCGCCGCGGCCGTGCGGTTCGATGCAGGCCTGGATGATCTGGACGCGCCGTTCCGAGCGGGCGGTGAGGAGCCGCTCCACGATGCCCTGGCCGCCCAGCGAGATCCGCGGCCCGTCATTGCGCTTGGTCAGGTGCGTCTCGGGCGCCGCAAAGAGGTCTCCCACCGAGACCGAGAGGACCTGGCACAGTGTGACCAGGGAGGCCACAGACGGGGATGTAAGGTCGCGCTCCACCCTGCTGAGGAATCCCTTGGTCAGCCCTGTCGCGTCAGCAACCTGCTCAATGGTCAGCCGCTGCGACTGCCGGGCGGCCCGGATCCTCGAGCCGATAGCCACTGGAACGTTGCTCGGCTCAACTGGCAGTGCCTTCATCTACGAACCTTTCATGGCCGGCAGCCCGGCCCCACTTTGGAGCAATACTAGTGGCCGGCCCCTTCTGTGACGCCTCATTGCACGCGTGGCCCGTGGTCCAACGCGGTCTTGACTGTTATCACCGTCACAGCCTACGCTTTGGAAACACTTGTTGCCTATAGAGCAATAGCCGAGAATCCCCTCTCACTCCCCAAAATCCCGCAGCGGCACCCGGTCCACCGTCACTCCGGTGTGCCCCACGCTGCCAACACGCTCCAAGGAGCCCAACATGGATGCAAGTTTCATCAACATCGCCATCGTGGTGGTGTACCTGCTCGCGATGCTGGCCTTCGGCTGGTGGGGCAAGTCCCGCACCAAGAACAACAGCGACTTCCTGGTGGCCGGCCGCCGCCTCGGGCCCTTCCTCTATACCGGGACCATGGCCGCCGTCGTCCTGGGCGGCGCCTCCACCGTGGGCGGTGTGGGCCTCGGCTACAAATTCGGCATCTCCGGCATGTGGCTGGTGGTGGCCATCGGCGCCGGCGTCCTGCTGCTGAGCCTCCTCTTTGCCGGAACCATCCAAAAGCTGAAGATCTATACGGTCTCCCAGATGCTTACCCTGCGCTACGGCAGCAGGGCCACGGAGGCCTCCGGCATTGTAATGCTCGCCTACACCCTCATGCTGTGTGCCACGTCCACCGGCGCCTACGCCACCATCTTCGTGGTGCTCTTCGATTGGGAGCGTCCGATTGCGATCGCCGTCGGCGGAGCCATCGTGCTGGTCTACTCGACGGTGGGCGGCATGTGGTCCATCACCCTGGCCGACCAGGTGCAGTTCATCATCAAGACCGTGGGCATCTTCTTCCTGATGCTGCCCTTCACGCTCAACGCGGCGGGTGGCTTTGAGGGGATCCGCAGCCGGGTGGACGAGAGTTTCTTCCAGATCGACGGCATCGGCGTCCAGACGATCATCACGTACTTCGTTGTCTACACCCTGGGCCTGCTGATCGGCCAGGACATCTGGCAGCGCGTCTTCACGGCGAAGACCCCCACCGTGGCACGCTGGGGCGGCGCCACCGCAGGCATCTACTGCATCCTCTACGGAGTTGCCGGCGCCCTGATCGGCATGGCCGCCAGCGTGGCCCTTGCCGGCGTCGACATCGCAGTCAAGGACGACGTCTACGCGGAGGTGGCCCAGACGCTGCTTCCCGTCGGCATCGGCGGGCTGGTCCTGGCAGCAGCCGTGGCAGCGATGATGTCCACCGCGTCAGGCGCCCTCATCGCCGCCGCAACCGTGGCCCGTGCCGACGTCCTGCCGTTCGTTGCCAGCTGGTTCGGCAAGGACATCAACACGGACGACTCGGACAACCCCGAGCACGACGTCAAGGCCAACCGCATCTGGGTCCTCGCGCTGGGAATCATCGCCATCGTCATCGCCATCATCACCAAGGACGTGGTGGCAGCCCTGACCATTGCCTACGACATCCTGGTGGGCGGCCTCCTCGTGGCGATCCTCGGCGGCCTGGTCTGGAAGCGCGGTACGGGCATCGCTGCGGCTGCATCCATGGCCGTGGGTTCCGTGGTGACGCTGGGCACCATGATCATCCTGGAAATCAACGCCAAGGCACCGCTGGACGGCATCTACGCGAACGAGCCCATCTACTACGGCCTGCTGGCGTCCGCCCTGGTCTACGTTGCGGTTTCCCTGCTGAGCAAACCGACCGACCCGCAGGTAATGCGCAACTGGCAGCGCCGGGTGGCAGGACAGGCCGCAGAAGAAGCCCCCCTTCCCACCGCTGCCCGCTAGGCCCCGGCAGGATAGGACAACAGGAGCAACGCACGACGGCGGCACCCCACCTTCGCTTTCCGGCGAAGGAGAGGTGCCGCCGTCGTTGTGTCCTGGTTTCCTAGTCGGTTTCGCGGACCTCGTCAGGGTCATCCAACGGGACCACTCGGTCCTCGGCGTCGACCACGACGGGAGGCACCTGGACCACCGGCTCTTCCTCGTCCAGGAGTTCGTCCTCGGTACCCCAGTCGTCCTCAACTACCGGTGCATCCTCGGCGTAGTCATAGGCGGGATCCGCCTCTACGGCATCCAGGTGCGGCATGTCCGGGTGCTGTCCGGTGGTGCTCATGATTGAACCTCCGTTTGTTCGCCTGACGTGCTCTTTCAGTGAGGGCGCTGGACGCGCCACACCTTCATCACAGCACCGCACTGCAGAGGGGTCAATAGCGTGCCGCGGGACCCATGGATCCCGCCATGTTTAAGGCACACCGAAATATCCGGAGGAGGCTGACCGGCCAAAAATCCGCGGATTTTCGCAGTAAGCTTGCACTGCAATGGGGCCGCACCATGCCCCATCCAGCCCAGGAGTTTCCGTGTCTCAGCACGCCAGGTTCAACCGCCACGCCATGCCGCAAGCGTCGCAACCCTCACCGCCCCAGGACCAAGCCGGCGCACGCCAGCAGGGCCAGCCCTCGCCGTCGGACGTCAAGCGGTGGCGGCAATACCTCGCGGACGAACGGGCAGAAGCCGCCGTCTACCGAGACCTGGCACAGAACCGCCAGGGCGAAGAGCGCGACATCCTCCTGGCCCTGGCCGAAGCCGAGGGCCGCCATGAAGCACACTGGCTGGGACTGCTGGGGGAGCGTGCGGGCAAGCCCCGGCGCGCCTCGCTGCGCAGCCGGATGCTGGGGTTCCTGGCCCGCCACTTCGGGTCGGTGTTTGTGCTGGCCCTGGCCCAGCGCGCAGAGGGCCGCTCCCCCTACGCCAAGGACCCCAACGCCACGGATGCGATGGCGGCGGACGAGCAGATCCATGAGGAAGTGGTCCGCGGACTGGCAACCCGGGGACGCAACAGACTGGCGGGCACGTTCCGGGCCGCCGTGTTCGGCGCGAATGACGGCCTGGTCAGCAACCTGTCGCTGGTGATGGGCATGGCCGCGTCCGGCGTCGCCAGCAGTGTGGTGCTGCTCAGCGGAATCGCGGGGCTGCTGGCCGGAGCCATGTCCATGGGCGCCGGGGAGTTCATCTCAGTCCGGTCGCAGCGCGAACTGCTGGCCGCAACGCGCCCCACCCAGGTCACCCTGCTGGCGGCCCCCAAACTGGACCTGGAACACAACGAACTGCTGCTGGTGTACCTGGCCCGGGGCATGACCCAGGAAGCAGCCGAGCACCGGGTGGCCGAACGTATGGGCCTGCTGCCCTGCGACTGCGATCCCAGCCTGTCGCTGCAGCCGGAACTGCCCGACGTCGAGGACCAGCATGAAGCCGTGGGGACCGCGTGGGGCGCTGCCCTGTCCAGCTTCTGCTTCTTTGCCTCCGGCGCGATCGTTCCAATCCTGCCGTTCCTGTTTGGCCTGACCGGCGTCGCCGCCCTGGTGACGGCGGGCATTCTGGTGGGCCTCGCCCTCCTGGTCACCGGCGCCACGGTGGGCCTTCTTTCCGGCACGTCGCCATTGACGCGTGGACTCCGCCAGCTGGCCATTGGCCTAGGCGCGGCAGCCGTCACCTACCTGCTGGGGCTGGCCTTCGGCACAGTTGTGGGCTAGTGGAGAACCGGCCGCCGCGCCGCGCGCCGTCGCGCCATGCGGGGAGCAAGGCCCGCCTGGGCGTGCGCCGGGTCGTGGAGCTGCTGCTCACCGCGGCGCTGACCGCGGGTGCTGTGTTCGGAGCAGCACTGGCACTCAATGACCCGCGCTTCAAGGAGTTGCTGAACGTCCGCATCGGCCCGGGAAACGGGCAGTCCGCCGGGCAGCAGGACCCCGGCAGCGCGGGGGAAGCAGGCCAGGTACCCCAGGCCGAGGGCCGGTTGGGCGCGCCTCCCCCGGGACTGGAGGAGTCGGACGCTCCCCTGGCCGCCGCAGACCCTCCGCCGCTGGGCAGCGATTCCTACCGCTTCCTCGCCGTCAACGGGGACGGCAGCCCGGTGGGGTATTCCCCCTGCCGGCCGCTGCACTACGTCATCAATGACGAGCTCGCACCGGCCGGCTCGCAGCAGCTGGTCACGGAATCCATCGCCACCATCTCCGCCGCCACCGGCATCCGGTTCATCTACGACGGCACCACCGCAGAGCAGCCCTCCCCCCAACGCCCGCCGTACCAGCCCGGGGCCTACGGCGAGCGCTGGGCGCCGCTGCTCATCGCCTGGACAACACCGGAGGTGGCTCCGCAGCTCAAGGGCAAGGTGATCGGGACCGGGGGCAGCACCCACTTCAGTTACGACGACGGCCCCAAGGCCTTCGTCACGGGCGGGCTGGACCTGGACGCGCCACAAATCGCCGATGAACTGCTGAACCCGGACGGCCACCTGTATGCACGGGCCGTGATCCTGCATGAGCTCAGCCACGTGATGGGCCTCGACCATGTGGACGACCCCACCCAACTGATGTATCCCGAGATCGGTACCCCCGAGGGACTGTCCGCCGGGGACCTCAACGGGCTCTATGAGCTCAGCAAGGCGCAGTGCCGGAAGGATCTCTGACCGGCCGGCTGCCCCACCGCTCAGGCGGACAGCCGCAGCACCTCCACCGCCTCCTGGACAGTGTCCACCAGGAAAATCCGGTCCTCCATCGGCCGGCCGGCCGCAAGGCTTTGCAGCATGGGCCAGGCCGGGTACTGGCGTTCCCAGTGGTGCCGGCCCACCAGCACCATGGGCGTCACCTTCTCCCGCGCCCCGTAGTAGTTTTCGCACGCATCCTGGAAGATCTCCTGGACGGTGCCGGCAGCTCCGGGCAGGAACACGATCCCTCCCGTGCACAGTTCCAGCAGGATCGCCTCCCGGATGGCATTGGCAAAGTATTTTGCGATGTGCGTGGCGAAGTAGTTGGGCGGCTCGTGCCCGTAGAACCAGGTGGGGATCCCAAGCGACGGCGTACCGCCGGGAAAGCGTTCGACGACGGCTGCCGCCGCCCGCGCCCACGCGGACACCGAGGGACGGAAGCCGGGGACGGAGGCGAGGATGTCCAGCGCCGCCTGCACGCCGTCGTCGTCCACTTCATTGAGGTACGCGCCGAGGTTCGCCGCCTCCATGGCCCCCGGTCCCCCGCCGGTGGCCACCACGTGCCCATCCTGCGCCAGGAGCCTGCCCAGCAGGGCGGCCTGGGCAAATTCGGTGCTGCCGCGCTGTGCGGCATGCCCGCCCATTACACCCACCATGGCCCGGCCGTGGAACGGGCCTGTCCGGGTCACATCGTCCAGGGCGTCGCCGATGGCGTGGTCGTGCAGCGCTGAGGCCAGGGTGGCGTCCAGCCGGTGCCGCATGCCTGGCTGGATGCTCCACTGGTAGATCCGGGCGTCCGGAAGGGCTTCGTAGGGGGCGTCGGGCAGCCCGGCGTACAGCTCCTGGGGTGAGTACAAATCGGCCCGGTAGGGGTTGAAGGGCACCGTCTCCAGCCGCGGGAAGATCAGTGCTCCCCGCCGCCGCAGCACGTCCTCCACCCCGTCGTCGAAGGTGCAGCCCAGGAAGATGGCACCCTCCACGTGCAGGCGCTGCAGTGCGCCGGTCCTCCCCCTCAGGTCCAGGGACTGCGCGTGCCAGCCGCGCATGTCCACCGCACCGGCGCTGACCAGGCGGTCGAAGCTGTCCAGGTCCTGCACTTCAAGGTTGTGCGGGTGGGGGCCCACGTTTCCGGAGAGGTTCACTCTCTAAACCTAAAGCAACGCGGCCCCGCTCCCCTTGACCCGGATGGCCGGACTGCTAGGATCGGAGAAGAAGAAAAGTATGTCCTATCAAGCAAACATATGGCGGCAAAGCGGCCGTTCGCGCCCCACCCGGGCGACAACGTCCGCGACAAGGAACATGAGGGAAGTACCGTGGCGCACAACCTGGGTCTCAGCATCGACCGCTCCTCCCCCGTCCCGCTCTACCACCAGGTGGTGCAGGGAATAGAGGCCGCAATCTTCAGCGGAGTGCTGGAGCCCGGCAGCCGGCTTGATAACGAAATTGACCTGGCCGCCCAGCTGAACCTTTCCCGCCCCACGATGCGCAAAGCCATGGATGAACTGGTCCGGTCCGGGCTGCTGGTGCGCAAACGCGGCGTCGGAACCCAGGTGGTATCAAGCCAGGTGCGCCGCCCGCTTGAGCTCTCCAGCCTCTACGACGACCTCACCAACAACGGCAAGAAGCCCACCACCGACGTCCTGAGCTTCGCCCACGTGGAGGCGGACGACGCCACCCTGGCCACCCTCCAGCTTCCGGCCGGCTCCAAGGTCTACCACTTCACCCGGCTGCGGAAAGTGGCAGGCAAACCCCTGGCGCTTATGGAGAACTGGGTCCGTGACGACATCGCCGAAATGG
Organism: Pseudarthrobacter sp. NCCP-2145; assembly: GCF_023708005.1. NCBI lineage: Bacteria > Bacillati > Actinomycetota > Actinomycetes > Micrococcales > Micrococcaceae > Pseudarthrobacter > Pseudarthrobacter sp. NCCP-2145. The sequence continues at coordinate 87,202 of NZ_BRCG01000013.1, forward strand.
ATGAAGCCACACTGTCCGCGGAAGGCCTCTATGCCATCCTGCGCCGCGGCGGCGTCAACTTCCGGCTCGCCAACCAGCGCATCGGCGCCGTGGTGGCCAACGACTACCAGGCCTCCCTCCTCGAGACCGCGCCCGGATCCGCGCTGGTGACCATGGAGCGTACTGCCACCGATGACACCGGCCGCCGCGTGGAAACCGGGCACCACGTCTACCGCGGGGATTCCTACAGCTTTGAAATGACACTCGTACAGCGCTAACGCAAGGAGCCACCCTCCATGACCAACTGGGTCTACCCACTGGGCACCGCCACCGACGGCACATGGGACGTCTCGATCGGTACCTCCGACTCGGCACTGTCCGTGGACGGCTGGGCACACACCGGGCTGAAAGTTGCCACGCTCGCCGCAGGGGCCGACGTCGTCCTTCCCGCCGCAGACGAGGAACGCATCGTGGTGCCCCTTAATGGACCCTTCACTGTCACGGTCGACGGCACCGCCTACCAACTGGACGGCCGCGCCTCCGTCTTCCACGGCCCCAGCGACGTTCTGTACTCCGGCACAGGACGCGCCGTCAGCATCCGCTCGGCCGACGGCGGGAGGGTAGCGGTAGCCACGGCGCCGGCGAAGGACGCGTACCCCACCCGCCTGGTGACCGCCGCCGAAACCCCGGTTGAGCTGCGCGGCGCGGGCAACTGCTCTCGGCAGGTCCACAACTTTGGCACACCGGCCGCACTGGAGGCTGACCGGTTCATCGTCTGCGAGGTCCTCACCCCCGCCGGCAACTGGTCCTCCTATCCCCCGCACAAGCACGACGAGGAGAAGGACGGCGAGACCCACCTCGAGGAGATCTACTACTTCGAGACGCGGGTGGCGGAGGGCTCGGCCGCTCCCGACGACGCGGACGCCATCGGCTACCAGCGCGTCTACGCCTCGGACGAGCGCCCCATCGACGTCTCTGCGGAGGTCCGCACCGGGGACGTTGTCCTGGTTCCCTACGGCTGGCACGGTCCTGCCATGGCCGCACCCGGGTACGACCTCTACTACCTGAACGTCATGGCCGGGCCCGGGCCCGTGCGCGAATGGCTCATCAGCGACGACCCCCACCATGGCTGGGTGCGGCGGACCTGGGACGGCCGGGACGTCGATCCGCGGCTCCCGTTCGGCGCCTGACCCCGGCATGGACGGGCGGTGGCATAGTGGAGCCTCTTCCTCGACCGCTGCCCTACCTGGCCCGCCGGGAAGGCTACCTGCACGCGATGAGGCAGTTCGGCCTTGAGCCGATGCTGATGCACAGCGACATGACGGAGCGCGGCGGGCGGGCTGTCATGGAGGCATTCCTGGCTTCCGGAGCCACCCTGCCTACGGCCATTTTTGCCCACCTGCCCTGATGGTCCGGCGCTCCTCCGACCCCTCCGCCGTTTAGGCCGGGGCCAGCGCCACCTTCACCGGAAGGCCGGTGGCCAGGGACTCCTGGGCAGCATCGGCCACGCGGGAGGCGGCCACAGCGTCCTCAGGTGTACAAGGGTTGCCCCTCCGGCCGAGGACAAACTCAACGAAGGCGGCCATCTCGGATCGATAGGCCTGGTCGAAGCGCTCCGCAAACGTCCTGTGCGGCCCGCCCGAGGGGAAGCCCACTCCGGGTTCGGCCGATGCCATGGCGGTCTTCTCGTCCAGCCCCACCATAAGCGACCGGCTGGACCCCTGGATTTCCAGCCGCACATCATGGCCAGCCCCGTTGTACCGCGTCGCCGAGACTGTGCCTACCGTCCCGTCGTCGAAAGTGACTAACGCCAGCGCGGTATCCACGTCACCGACGTCGGCGATCGCCGGGTCGCCGTTGTTCGAGCCCTTGGCATAGACCTCGACGATTTCGCGGCCGGTCAGCCAGCGCAAGATGTCGAAGTCGTGGACCGAGCAGTCGCGGAAAAGCCCGCCGGAGGTCGCGAGGAACTCGACAGGCGGCGGTGCCATGTCGCAGGTGACTGCGCGCAGGGAGTGGATCCAGCCCAGCTCGCCGGACCGGTAAGCCCGCCTGGCTTCAAGGTAGCCGGCGTCGAAACGGCGCTGGTGTCCGATCTGGACCATGCCGTTCCTCTCCCGGATGTAGTCAAGCACCGGGAGGGCCTCCGCAACGTTCATGGCTACCGGCTTTTCACAGAAGACCGGGATTCCGGCGTCCACGCCGGCCTTGATCAGGCCGGGATGGGTGCCCGTGCCGGTGGCGATCACCAGCCCGTCCAGGCCCGACGCGAGCAGTGCTTCCACGGACGGCAGGAACTCGGCGCCCACCCTGGCAGCCACGGCCCTGGCGTGTTCTTCGGCGACGTCCGTCAGCCGGAGCCGGACGTTGATGTCCTCAGCCTTGAATGCGCCGTTGAGCATGGAGATGTTGTCCGCGTGCATGGCGCCGATACGGCCCACGCCCACCAATCCAAGAGTTATGTCCTTCACAGTTCTTCCTTTGTTCTGTCGTCACCAGGGAAAGTGATGCCGAGGTGGCGGCGGATTTCGTCTGCTGCTTCCATGGTGCGGACGGAGGCGTCCAGCGGGCGCTCGAGGCTTTCCGTCCGACCGGCAGCGATGCAACGGGCAACTGCGGCCGCTTCGTAGTGCAAACCCTCGAAGTGCCCGCCCGCGGGTTCGTTGTGGCGCAGCTGTGTCCCGTCGGGGAAACGCACGTCAAAACCGCCGGGCATAGTGAAGGGCCCATCGATGGTCAGGGTCGCCTGGGAGCCGACAATCGTGGCAGCCGTTGGTGTGAAATTGTGCAGCTGCGTGTTCATGACAGCCTGGCTCCCGCCCGCGAATCCCATGATGGCCGAGAGTTGGGCGTGGACCCCGGATTCGTGCGGCTGTCCCAGGACATGCATCCGCTCCGGGGCGCCCAGGAGTTCGGTGATGAGCGCCAAGGGGTAGGTTCCGAGGTCCAGCAGCGGACCTCCGGCAAGTGCCGGATCGAAGATCCGGTGGGTGCGGTTGAAGTGCTCGCCGTACTCCGCCACGACGGTGGTTACGGTCCCCAGCGTTCCGGCCTCGAGAATCTGCCGGATGATGTCGAATTTCGGCAGGAAGAACGTCCACATCGCTTCGGTGGCGAAAACGCCAGCGGACCTGGCACGCGCGGCGATGTCCCGCGCCTGCTCCGCGTTGAGTCCGATGGGTTTTTCGACCAGGACATGTTTGCCTGCTTCGAGGGCGAGCAGGGCAGCGCTGTGGTGGAAATTGTGCGGCGTGGTGACATAAACGATGTCGACATCAGGAGCAGATGCCAGTTCCTCGTAGCTTCCGTACGCGGCGGGCACGCCAAACTTTTCGGCAAATTCCTTGGAGCGGGACAACGAGCGGGAACCGACGGCGGCAATCACCTGGCGCGAATGCGCCTGCACCGACTCCGTGAACCGCTCGGCAATCCACCCCGGCCCCATGATGCCCCACCGCAGCGACGGTGCGTCCTTCGAATCGGGGACGCGTGATGCCGGCAGGACGGCGGCAGCCATCAATAGATCACTTTCGTAAAGGATCCGTCACTGTGCAGTGAACGGATCATTGCCTGGCCCACCTGCGATGCCCGCAGGCCGTCCTCCCCCGTGGCGAGCGGCGGGGTGTCTCCGCGTTCCAGGGCAGAGATCCAGGCCTGGAGCTGCAGGCGGTACGCGTCGGCGAAGCGCGGGCGCCAGTCAGCGGGGATGACGGACCGCTGCTGGCCCTCGTGGTGGACCAGCAGCGCGGCGGGTTCCGGGAGGGCAGCTGTACCGCTCTCGGACACCACCTCGCAGCGGGTGGTGTAGCCATACTGTGCGTTCAGGAACAGTTCGAGGGTGGCAAGGGTGCCGTCGGCTGTCCGGAGGAGCATCAAGGCCGGGTCCTGAAGGTCTCCGGTGCTGTGCCGGGAGCTGCGCCCCGCCTGCCATGAAACTTCGGTGATGGGTGTCCCCAGCAGCCAGGGAATGATGTCGAACTCGTGGATGGCCGAATTGGTGATGGCTGATTCCGAGCCGGCACCGGGTCCCGCAGTTGCGGTGCGGCTGGTGCAGTGCACCAGCAGCGGTTCGCCGTTGCTGCGGACCCGCGTGGCTTCGCGGAGTGCTGTGTAGCCGGGATCAAACCGCCTCATGAAGCCCATCGACAGCAGCCTGGCCCCTGTTGCCGCAAGGATGTCCGCCTCAGCCTCCACCACGTCGAGGCTTTCCAAGATGGTGGGGGCCAGGGGCTTCTCGCAGAGCACGGGCGTCATAGCTTCGAAGCATTCCAGCACCAGTCCCGCATGGGTCGAGTCATGGGAAGCGATGACGACGGCGTCCACCTCGCTGGAGTTGATCAGCTCGGAAGGGTCGGTGGTGGTCCGGGCCGACGGCGGTGCAGCTGCCGCTGCCCGTCCGGCGTCGAGGTCTGCCACGAAGGTGACTTCTGCACCGTTGACGGCGGTGGTCAGGTTCCTGATGTGGTCTGCGCCCATGACGCCGGCGCCGATGACGCCCACACGGATCGGCATGTTCTCTTCCTGTCTGCTGTTCGTTGTCTGTGGGCGATGTGGAGCGGGGCCCGTCCGGCATTCCGGGGGCCCCGTTCCGGTCAGTACTAGGCGTGCCGGGGGCCGCTTTCCTTCGGCGTCTCTGCGCCGTGGGTGACGTCGGCGACTTCTGCCTGCACTTCCTTGACCACATCGCTGTGGCCGCCGAGCTGTTCGAGTTCGTGCGCAAGTTCGGCAAGTTCAGCGCCGCCGGCCATCTGGGCGGTGAGCTCGTCCAGGGTGATGTCTTTTTTGTCGTAGTAGCCGATGGACTTGCCACGCTTGAGCAGAAGGAACCGGTCCCCTACCGGGAAGGCATGGTGCGGGTTGTGGGTGATGAAGATGACGCCGAGTCCCCGGTCCCTTGCCTGGAGGATGTAGCGCAAGACGACGCCCGATTGCTTCACGCCGAGCGCCGCCGTCGGCTCGTCCAGGATCAGGACCTTGGCGCCGAAGTACACGGCCCGTGCAATGGCCACGCACTGGCGCTCACCGCCGGAGAGCTGGCCGATGGGCTGTTCCACGTCGCGGAGGTCGATGCCCATGTCCGCGAGTTCCTTCTTGGTAATGTCCTTCATCTTCTCGACGTCCATGCTCTTGAACGGGCCGAAACCGCTGGTCAGTTCCGAGCCGAGGAAGAAGTTACGCCAAATCGGCATCAGGGGCACCACCGCGAGGTCCTGGTACACGGTGGCAATGCCTGCATCCAAGGCATCACGGGGAGAAGAGAACTTCCGCTCCTCGCCCATGATGTTCAACACCCCTGCGTCATGCTGGTGCAGTCCCGCGATGATCTTGATCAAGGTTGACTTGCCTGCACCATTGTCGCCAAGGACGCAGGTGACCCGGCCGTTGTCCACGGCCATGGTGACGTCGCTCAGGGCGATGATATTGCCGTAATGCTTGCCCACGCCCTCAAGGGAGAGCAGGTGGACGGGGGTGTGAGTGAGGGGGTCCCGTTCGTTCTTGAGCAGCGTTTGCTGGTCGATTTTATGTGCGTTCATTTTCCGGCCCCTTACTTCAGTTCCGCGCGGCGCTTGACGATGAGGTTGACGATCGTGGCGAGAAGCAGCATCAGGCCTAGGAAGAACTTGAACCAGTCAGGGTTCCACTGCGCATAGACGATGCCCTTGTTGGCCATGCCGAAGATGAAGGCTCCAATCGCGCCGCCGATCGCAGAACCGTAGCCGCCGGTCAGGAGGCACCCGCCGATCACCGCGGCGATGATGTAGAGGAACTCGTTGCCCACCCCTTCACCGGACTGCACGGTATCGAAGGCGAAGAGGTTGTGCATCCCGAGGACCCAGCCACAGAATCCCACGCCCATAAACAGGCCGATCTTGGTGGCCTTGACCGGCACGCCGACGGCGCGGGCCGCGTTCTCGTCCCCGCCCACGGCAAAGATCCAGTTACCGACGCGGGTCCGCATCAGCACCCAGGTGGCTACGGCGACGAGAGCGATCCAGATGAAGACCGTAATTTTTACTTCGATGCCGGCGATGTTCACCGCGGAGGCGAAGACACCGCGGGCCGTATCGAAGCCATCCATGTTGGAGATTGACGGCGATGAGACGGAGCCACCGATCAAACGAGTGAGGCCCAGGTTCAGGCCGGTCAGCATCAGGAAGGTTGCGAGGGTGACGATAAAGCTTGGCAGCTTGGTCTTCATCAGGATCCAGCCGTTGATGAAGCCGATACCGAGGGACACCAGCAAAGCCAGGAGGACCCCAACCCAGACATTCGTGCTGAAGTACCAGCTGAACATTGACGCGGTCAGCGCCGATGAAATCACGGCAACACCTGTGGAAAGGTCGAACTCACCGCCGATCATCAGCAGCGACACCCCTACGGCCATGATGCCGATTGTGGAACTGCCGTAGAGAATGGTCGCCAGCGCATTGGGCTGCGTGAACGTCGGGGACACCAACGCGAAGAAGACAAAAAGGACGATTGCGCCCACCAGGGCACCGACCTCAGGCCGGCCGAGGAGCTTTTGCAGGGGATTGCGCTTGGCGACGCGCTCATCGGTCGCCGGTGATGCGATCTTGGTCTGGGTGATGGTCATGATGTTTCTCCTTGCTGGCGGGCCGGCACCGGCCGGCCCGCCAAGCGGGCTGTTAGCGGATTCCCTGTTCGGCGAACTTCAGGACTTCGGCTGCATTGGACTGGTCGACGATTGCCGGACCGGTGAGGACGGACTGTCCGCCACCGAGCTTGAAGCCGCCCCGCTTGTTCTGCCACAGCGCATCCACTGCGCCGTAGCCCTGCAGCCAAGGCTGCTGGTCCACGGTGAACAGTACGCTGCCATCAGCAACCTTCTGTGCGAGTTCCTTGTTCAGGTCGAAGCTGGCAACCTTGGCCGAGCTTCCGGCCGTAGACACTGACTTCATGAGCGTCAGCGTGATGGGTGCGCCGAGGCCGATGATGACGTCAGCATCAGCGGAAGCCTGGAGCTTTGCGGTCGCTGTCGACTCAACAGACGTCATGTCTGCACCGTTGACATACAGGATTTCGGTCCCCGGCACTTTGGCCTTCACACCGGCGCACCGGGCCTCGAGCCCTACGTGCCCCTGCGCCTGGATAACGCAAACCGGGTGCTTGTAGCCGCCCTCGGCGAGTTTGGAACCCACTGCTTCGCCCGCGAGCTTCTCATTCGAGCCGAAGTGGGTGAACGCCCCGAGCTGGGCAGAAGCCGCTTCGCCAGCGTTAAAGCTGACGATCGGGATTCCCGCATCAGAGGCCTTCTTGAGGGCACTCTTCAGCGCGTCGGGAGTGGCCAGCGTTACCGCGATTCCGTCCACCTTCTGGTCCACCGCCTGCTCGATCAGCTGCGCCTGCCGGCCGGCCTCAGGATCTGACGTGTAGAGCAGTTCGACATTGTCCTTTGCTGCAGCTTCTTCTGCGCCCTTACGGACGGTATCCCAGAAAGTGTCACCAGCGGGGGCGTGCGCAATCAGCGCTATCTTCATCCGCTCGGTGGTGGCAACCTGGCCGCCACCTCCGCCGGTCCCTGTCTCAGGGGTACGGCCGCCGCCGCTGGAACAGGCGCTCAACGCCAACATCGGCACTACCGCCGCAACCAGAGCCGCCTTACGCCAAGAAATAGTAGCCACCATAATCTCCTTTGATCCCAGGCCCCGGGCTGCCACTCTGCAGCCCCATGAGCTCTGTCTATGTAGATCATGGTGACTTGGCTCACCAATGTCAAGAGTTTGTCCTGACATTAGGATGTTTTAACGAAGCCCTGTGTTACTGGCCCGGATTTGCCGCCGGCGGAGCAGTGGTGCCGCGAATCACCAACACCGGCTCGATAAGTTTCCGGGAACCCGCCGTGGCACCATTCCCCATCCGCTCCAGCAAGGCCGCCGCTGCATCAGCGCCGACAACGTCGCTTCGGTTGTCGACGGAAGTCAGCTCCAAGTACCTGGACTTGGCCAACGTGGAGTTGTCATACCCGACCACGGAAATTTGCGATGGGACAGCCAGCCCCCGTTCCCTGATGGCCCCGAGGGCGCCAAGGGCCATGGTGTCGTTGGCGGCGAAAATAGCCGTAGTCTCCGGGTGGTGGTCCAGCAGCCAGCCTGCCGACGCATAGCCGTCCTCCTCCGACGTCCCTCCGGACTCCCCAACCACGAGTACGTCGATGCCCTCCCCCCGCAGTCGGCCAGTGAAGCCGTCCCTTCGGTGGGCGGCGGCACCTCCGGATCCCGACAGGTGTCCAATCCTGGTATGGCCGAGGCCCAACAGATGGTCGGCAGCCATGGCACCGCCGGCGTCGTCGTCATTGGTTATCAGGTCCGCCCCGGCAGGCACGCCGCTCCGCCAACCGGCTACCACGGTAGGAACACCGGCGCCGGACAGCATGGACTCACTGGGTTCCGCCGCGATGACCAGCCCGTCAATATGCATGGCAAGCAGTCCGTCGACAGCCTCACTGATGCGGTTTTCACCCGGCCTGGAATCGGCCAGCAGCACATGGTAGCCATCCTTCGTCAGCACGGATTCCATGCCGCGCAGCAGATCGACGAACCACAGGTTCCGGTAGTCGTCGATCACGAGGCCTACACTCTTCGTCCGGGTGCTGGCGAGCGCCGTGGCGGCCCGGCTGGGCCGATAGCCAAGCTCAGAGATTGCTGCCTGCACAGCTTCGCGCCGCTTCTCACTCACGCGCACAGGGTTCTGCAGGACCAAAGAAACCAGCGACGGCGAAACACCCGCCTGCTTCGCCACGTCATAGATGGTGGGTCGTCGGGTTTTCGAGCGGTCATGCGTCATCAAAAAATGCCTTTCGTCGCTGCGTCGAGAATATCCTGAGGATTGATTGACAGGACATATAGACATGTATACGCTCAAGGTCAGCGTAAAAATTGTAGCGCTACAAAATGCCGTAGGGCGTTCCCGCCGCGGCTGATTTTCAAAGGAGAAATCAATGGCTGAAAGCCTTGGCGTAGCCGTTATCGGCGCAGGCATGGCCGGAAAGGCGCACGCCGCCGCCTACCGGACGGCGTCCGCCCTGTACAGCCCGGTGCTACCCCCAGTACGACTGGTTTCCATCGGCGACGTCAACGCCGAATTCGGTTCTTTGGCCGCCCGCCGCTTCGGTTATGAGCGTAACGACACCTCGTGGCAGGCAATTGCCGAGGCCGATGACATCGATGTGGTCAGCGTGGTGATCGCCAACTCCCTCCACCGTGAAGTTGTGGAGGGCCTGCTCGCCGCGGGAAAGCACGTGCTGTGCGAAAAGCCCCTGAGCGATTCCACGGAAGACGCCCGCGCGATGGCCGATGCCGCACGCAACTCGTCCAGCATCGCGCGGATCGGCTTCACCTTCCGCCGCACGCCGGGCATCGCCTACATTCGGGACCTCATCCGGACCGGGGTGCTCGGCAACGTCCTGCACTTCAGCGGCCGTTACTGGACCGACTACGGATTCAGCCCCTCCGCTCCCATGAGCTGGCGTTACAAAGGGGGTCCGGGTTCAGGCGCGCTTGCCGACGTCGGATCCCACCTGGCCTACGTCTCCGAATTCCTCTGCGGCGACATCCAGTCCGTCTCTGGGGGGCAGCTCAGCACGGTTATCAACAAACGCCCGTTGCCGCTCGCCGCCGTGATGGGCCACGACCACGCCGCTGTCAGCGACACCTTCGAGGCTGTGGAGAACGACGACTACGCAGCATTCAATGCGGAATTCGCCACCGGCGCGGGAAGCTTCGAAGTCTCGCGCGTTGCCGCCGGCCACGCCAACAGCTTGCAGTTCGAAGTGTTCTGCGAAAACGGCGCCGCCAAGTTCGACCAGCGCCGGCCGGCCGAAATCCAGCTGTTCCTCAATGAGGGCTCCAGCAACGACAACGGCTACCGGCAGGTCATTCTCGGCCCCGGGCACCCCTACATCGCCGGAGGCCTCGCCATGGACGCCCCCGAGGTTGGCTTCGGCCAGAATGACGCGTTCGGCTACCAGGCGCGTGCTTTCCTCGAAGAAGTGGCAGGCCTCAGCGAGGCAGAGTCCCTCCCCCGGTGCGCCACCTTCGACGAGGGTGTCCGCAACATGGAGCTGCTCGGCGCTGTCACCGAGTCCGCCCTGAACGATGGAAAGAAGATCACGCTATGAAACTTGGTGTCTACAACGCCATCCTGCACGACAGGCCCCTTCCCGAGGCACTCAAAGTCATCGCCGATCTCGGCCTGACGGGCATCGAAATTAATACGGGCGGTTTCCTGCCCGCGGTTCATGTCCCCACCATGGACCAGATCCTGGAAAGCGACGCCGCGCGGGACGACTACCTGGCAATCTTCGAAGGCACGGGTGTTTCAATTGCGGGCCTGAACTGCAACGGCAACCCCCTGCACCCTAAGCGCGACATCGGTGAGAAGCATGCCGAAGACATCCGGCGTTCCATCCGACTGGCACACCGCCTGGGGCAGAACCGGGTTGTTACCATGTCCGGCCTGCCCGGGGGCGAACCGGGGGCCAGCACCGTCAACTGGGTGGTCAACGCCTGGAATTCGGCTGCGCTGGACGTGCTGGACTACCAGTGGGGCGTGGCAGCGAAGTTCTGGAAGGAAACGGACCGCCTTGCTGCTGATCACGACGTCAAGGTGGCCCTTGAACTGCACCCCCAGAACATCGTCTTCAACACCGCCGACGTCCGCAAACTCATCGAGCTCACGGGCGCAACGCACGTTGGCGTGGAGCTTGATGCCTCCCATCTGTTCTGGCAGCAAATGGATCCGGTGGCCGTGGTCCGCGAGCTTGGCCCACTTGTGTTCCAGGCCGCGGCAAAGGATGTCCGCGTGAACAGGGAAAACGCCGCGCTGTACGGCGTGCTGGACAACAGTTTCCGCCGGCTTTCGCCGAACGAGAACCGCACCAACCTCGGCGGCGACGAGTGGGCCAACGAGTGGCCCAAGAACTCCGCCTGGGACTTCGTGGCCCTTGGCCGCGGGCACGACACCGCTTTTTGGACTGAGTTCCTCCGCGCTCTGCACGAGGTGGATCCGGAAATGCTGGTCAATATCGAGCATGAGGACGTGTCGTTGGGCAGGATCGAAGGACTGGAAGTTGCCGCCAAAGTGTTGAAGGACGCCGATGCAGCCCTCTCGGCTTCGTTGAACCTGACCGCCTGATAACGCGGGACACCCAAGACAGCAGGAGGGGCGGCGCCCCAGCGCCCCCCCGCCCGCTGTCTTTCGGTCTGCCACAACGGGCGCCGTGACCCGAGGCGAGAGCGCTCTGCGGAACGCTGTCGTTGAGCTCTCGCACCCCCGTCAACCTGGACGGAGAAACGCCCGACGCCGGCCGGCGTCGGGCGTTTCCCGTGGGGCGCCTGCGCGCCGCCTCCGTTGTTCACTGTTCTTAGGCGTGGATACTGGAACGCTCTTTGAACAGGTGCTCAAGCTCCTCCAGGGACTTGTCCTTCGTTTCCGGGACCACGCGCTTGACCCAGACGATAGCGCCGAGCTGCAAGGCCACGAAGATGAGGAAGGTCGCCGACACGCCGATCCACGAGACCATCTGCGGGAAGAAGAAGCCAATGAGGAAGTTGACCATCCACAGGACAAACACACAGATACCCATAGCGACACCACGGACGTGCATCGGGAAAATCTCGGACATCGTCAGCCAGGTCACGGTGCCGATGCAGCCCTGCATGGACGCCAGGAACGTCACCATGAACAACAGAACCAGGTAGCCGCGCAGGGTGCTTTCCGGCAGGGCCAGGGAGATGACCGCGATGGCCAGCAGGGATGAGGACGTGCCGCAAAGGCCCACAATAAGCATTGGTTTACGGGGAACACGCGACATCAGGTACATCCCGACGACCACTGCAACGACGGACGTGATGCCATTGAGCACGTTGGCGATCAGGGCTCCCCGGTCGCCAAATCCTGACGAGGACAGGATGGACGTCCCGTAGTACATGATGGCGTTGACACCGCTGATCTGGTTGATGACTGCCATGCCAAGGCCCACGACGAAGATCCTGCGGATCCAAGGAACGGTAAGGTCCTTCACCGTTCCGAGTTTGGACTGGTAGTCCTCGCGGGCCGCCTGCCGCACCTCGTCGAACTCCGTGGAGACGTCCCCGGCAGCCCGGGTGGAGCGCAGCACTTCCAGGACGGCACCGAACCGGCCGGCAGACGCCAGCCAGCGCGGGCTTTCCGGCAGGACCAGCATCCCGAACCACAGCACCACAGCCGGCAACGTGGCGATCACGAGCATCCAGCGCCAGATGTTCGCTTCTTCCGGGAAGGCGTTGCCCAGCACCGCGTTGAACGTGAACGCCAGGAACTGACCGGTGACGATCATCAATTCGTTCTGCGTGACGATGCGGCCACGCTGTGCCGCCGGCGACATTTCCGCGAGGTACACGGGGACGATGACTGAGGCGCCGCCCACGGCCAGGCCCAGCAGGGTCCTGGCTGCTATCAGCAGCTCAGTGCTTGGCGAAAGGGTGCAGAAGATGGTGGCGGCAACGAAGATCAGTGCCAGCCCCATGATGGTTTTGCGCCTGCCGAACCGGTCGGACAGGCGGCCGGCGCTGATGGCGCCAAATGCGGCACCGAATAGCAGCGTTGAGGTGACCAGCCCCTCTGTCAGCGGTGTCAGGCCAAGGTCCCGCTGCATGAACGGCAGTGCCCCGTTGATGACCCCGGTATCGTAGCCAAACAGCAGGCCGCCGAACGTGGAGAACAGGGCCACCTTCCGCATGAACTTCTTCGGATCGGAGGGCCGGGACGGTGCGGGGGCCTTACCGGCGTCCGGCGTTCCCGCCGCATCGGCCGCTGCCAGGGTTGCTTTGCTGAGTTCCATCGGCGCCTCCCCTACTTGGTTGTGGCGATGTAGTTCTGCATGGTCTCCAGTTGGTACCGGGAGACGTCCTCGGCCTTCTCATCCTCGGCAAACACGCTGGAGACCATCACTGTGTTGTCCTTGTCCAGGAAGCCGATTTCCTTGAGGCCGCCGAAGAACTCGTCCCAGTTCACGTCGCCGTCGCCGATCTTCAGGTGCTGGTGCACGCGCACGGCATTGCCCGGCGGATTCGTGATGTAGCGCAGGCCGTGGGAGGCATGGTGGTCCATCGAGTCGGACACATGGACCAGGCGGAGCTTGTCCCCTGCTGTCCGCATGATTTCCAGCGCCTTGTTGCCCATGTGGAAGCTGTGCGAGGCGACGTAGACCATGCCGATGTTGGGAGAGTTGACGCCACGGATGACCCGGATGGCGGCCAGGCCGTCTTCAACGAAGTCGTCCGGGTGCGGATCAATCAGGACATCGAGTCCTTCGCGTTCAATGATCGGCAGCAGTTCCTCCATGGAGCGGTAGAACGCCCGCTCGGACTCTTCAGCCTTCTCGGGGCGGCCGCTGAACTCGGTGTTCATTGTGCCGACGCCAAGATCCACCGTGATCTGGATGGCGCGCTTCCAGTAGCGGACAGCTGCTTCGCGGGCATCCTCGTCCGGGCCGGACCAGCGCAACACGGGAAGGACGGAAGCGATTTCCACGCCGGCATCCTTGCACGCCTTGTTCATTTTGGTGACGAGTTCGTCATCCGCCTTTGGATGGTTGTAGAAGGGGATCATGTCTGCATGCGGCGTCAGCTGCAGGTACTTGTAACCCAGATCTGCAGCCACGCGGGGAAACTCCAGCAGACCGTGGCTGTGGTGGAACGGGGTGGGGTCAAGCGCGATTTTCACGAGGAACACTCCATTGTGGATCAGTCAGGAGGAGTTTTTGTCCGGATACGCAGGGTTGGAAGGCCCGGAAGTCGGCATATCTGGACAAAACTCCGCGGGTCAGCGGTAAAGGTCCGGCTTGGCGGCGAGCTTCACGGCCACCTTCTCGCCGCTCTTCTGGGCTTCGACGCCGGCCTCGCAGCAGGCCGCGGTGGCGTAGCCGTCCCACGCGGTGGGACCGCCGATTTCGCCCTTGAGTGCAGCGTCCACCCAGGACTGGATTTCGACGTCGTACGCCGCGCCGAAGCGCTCTTCGAACCCGGGGGTGACGTTGCCGCCCCAGCGGCCGGCGCTGCGGGTGTAAGGGCCCTTGTCGCCGCCGATGTTGACGATGCCCTCTTCGAAGGAGGCCTGGGTGGCCACTTCGTAGCCGAACTTGGCGTTGACATAGATTTCGACGTCGGCCAGGACGCCTGATTCCGTCTCCAACAGGACGTGCTGGGGATCGTGCTGGCCGGCCGGGGCGTTCTTGGTGGCCTTCCCCATGCGGACCTGGACGCTGGTGATTTCCTCTCCGGTGAAGAACCGGATGGCATCGAACTCGTGGACCACGGAATCGTTGATCAGCATCTCGTTGGTGAAGCCCGGCGGCGTGGTGGGGTTGCGGTGCTGGTGGTGCAGCATCAGCAGTTCGCCCAGCTCGTGGTTGCCGATGATCTGGCCCAGGGCAGCGTATTCGGCGTCGAAGCGGCGCATGAAGCCCACCTGGATGCGCTTGTGCCCCAGCGCAACCTCAGCCTCCACGATCTTCCAGGAGGACTCGGCATCGGGGGTCAGCGGCTTCTCGCACAGGATCGGGATGTCCTTGGCGATGGCCTTCAGCAGGATGTCCTCGTGCAGGAAGCCCGGCGTGGCGATGAGTACTGCGTTGACGTCGCCGTTGTTGAGGGCTTCCTCGGCGTCGGCAAGGGCCACGGTGCCCGGAATGCCTTCAACTGCCGCCTGTGCGCGGGCCAGGTCAACGTCCACGACGGCGGCAACCTCGGCTCCGTGGATTCGGGTGTTAAGGCGCTGGATGTGGTCGGCGCCCATGCGCCCGGCGCCGATGACGGCGACGCGGAGTGCTTCAGTCATTGTTTTCGTTCCTCCAGGGGTCTTAGCGGATGCTGCAGTGTGGTTGTCAGTTGACAGTGGTTCGGGAACCACAGGACAGCAGGTAGTTGCGGGTGCGCTTGGCAATGGGCATGGGCACATCGAAGGCTACCGGGTACATGTCCTGCTCCACGATGCCGAAGATGGGCCGGTTGAGGGCCTCCACCGCTTCGATGACGGCGCGCAGGTCGGGAAGCCCGTTCGGCGGCTCGGTCATGACGCCGGCCAGGTTGGCGGCGGCCCAGGTCATGTTTTCCTCGTTGACCCTTTTGAGGATCTCCGGGTTGATCTGCTTCAAATGCAGGTAGCCGATCCTGTCCGGGTAGTTCTTGATCAGCTCGAGGCTGGAGGCACCGCAGTATTCGGCGTGGCCCGTGTCCAGGCACAGGTTCAGGTACTTCGGGTCCGTGGCGGCCAGGAGGGTTTCGATGTCTTCCTGCTCCCCGACGTGGGAGTCAGCGTGGGAATGGAACTGCTGCTTGAGCCCGAAATCCTCCAGCAGGGTCTTCCCCAGTCGGTTGTGGCCGGCGAAAAGGTCGTTCCACGCCTTGTCGGTCAGGGTGCCGCTCTCCACCGCCTCGCCGGTAACGTCATCACGCCACATGGCCGGGATGACCACGATGTGCTCGCCGCCCATAGCGGCCGTCAGTTCGGCGACTTTGCGCGCCGGTTCCCAGGCGGATTCCCACTGGTCCAGTCCGCGGTGGAAGGCGGTGAACACCGTGCCTGCCGTAACCTGGAGGTCGCGCTGCTTCAGTTCTTCCGCCAGCCGCGTGGGATCGGTGGGCAGGTAGCCGTAGGGGCCCAGTTCAATCCACTTGTAACCGGACTCGGCAACCTCATCGAGGAACCGTTCCCAGGGCGTCTGCTTGGGGTCATCCGCGAACCAGACTCCCCAGGAGTCCGGCGCCGTGCCGATGATCAGCTTGTTCTCAGTCATGACAGCGTTGTCTTTCTCTGACTAGTTGGAGGGGAAGTTGTAGGAGGCGCCGGAGGCGTGGGTGGGTTCGGGCCAGCGGGAGGTGATGACTTTGCCGCGGGTGTAGAAGGAGACGCCTTCGGGGCCGTAGATGTGCTTGTCGCCGAAGAGCGATGCCTTCCAGCCGCCGAAGGAGTGGTAGGCCACCGGGACGGGCAGGGGCACGTTGATCCCGATCATGCCGACCGTGACGGAGCGCTGGAATTTCCGGGCGTGGGCGCCGGAGGAGGTGAAGATCGCAGTTCCGTTGCCGTACGGGTTGGCGTTGATCAGCCTGATGCCGTCCTCGAGGGTGTCGACGCGGACCACCACAAGCACGGGGCCGAAGATTTCCTCGGTGTAGGCGGTCATTTCGGTCTTGACGTGGTCGATCACGGTGGGGCCCACCCAGAAGCCGTCTTCGTGGCCGGGGACCATGAGGTCGCGGCCGTCGACCACCATGGCGGCGCCGGCTGCTTCGGCTTCGGTGACGATCCGTACGATGCGTTCCTTGGAGGCCGGGGTGATGACCGGGCCCATTTCGGCGTCGGGGGCGGTGCCGTTGTTGACCTTGACGGCCAGGGCGCGTTCTTCGACTTTCTTGACGATCAGGTCCGCGGCGTCCCCGACGGCGACGGCGACGGAGATGGCCATGCAGCGTTCCCCGGCGGAGCCGAAGGCGGCGGCCGCGAGGTGGTCGGCGGCGTTGTCCAGGTCGGCGTCGGGCATCACGATGGCGTGGTTCTTCGCCCCGCCCAGGGCCTGGACGCGCTTGCCGTGCTTGGTGGCGGTCTCGTGCACGTACTGGGCGATCGGGGTGGAGCCGACGAAGGAGATGCCGTCCACGTCCGGGTGGGTCAGGAGACCGTCCACGGTTTCCTTGTCGCCGTGCAGGACCTGGAACACGCCGTCGGGCAGGCCGGCCTGCTTCCAGAGTTTGGCCAGGAGCATGGAGGCGGAGGGGTCGCGTTCGGAGGGCTTGAGGATGAAGGCGTTGCCGGTGGCGATGGCCATCGGTGCCATCCAGAGCGGGACCATCACCGGGAAGTTGAACGGGGTGATGCCGGCGACCACACCGAGGGGCTCGCGGAAGTTGAAGACGTCGATCCCCGTGGAGACCTGGTCCGAGTAGTCGCCCTTGAGCAGGGTGGGGATGCCGCAGGCGTACTCGATGACTTCCAGGCCGCGGCCGATTTCACCCTTGGCATCTGAGAGGACCTTGCCGTGTTCGGCGGTGACCAGCTGGGCGAGTTCCTCGACGTGGGAGGCGACGAGTTCGCGGAATTTGAACAGCACGGCGGTGCGCTTGGCCAGGGAGATGTCGCCCCAGGTGTCGGCGGCTTTGCGGGCAGCGGCGACGGTGGCGTCCAGGTCTGCCCGGTTGGCCAGCCGCAGCTGTGCGGACACGGCGCCGGTGGCCGGGTTGTAGACGTTCGTGGTGCGGTCACCCTCGCCGGCGCTTTCGGCGCCGTTGATGAAGTGGTTGATGGTGGAGGTCTCGGTTGTAACAGTCATGGGGCTCTTCCTTGAGTTGAAAGCGTTCGGGTGTCGACGAGGGAATCAGCCGAGCAGCTTGCGCTGGCGGGCTTTGTGGCTGGTGTAGGCCTGGTAGGCCTGCTGGGTGGAGTCGAGCTCGGAAACCTGGGAGACGGGAACGTCCCACCAGGATTCGGAGGACGGCGCGTCCAGCAGCGGGTCTGATTCGACGTGGATCAGGATGGGGCCGCCGCGTTCGGGCGCTGCCTTGGCGTCGCGGATGGCCTGCTCGAGTTCGGCGATGACCTTCTCGCCCGGTTCCACCCGGATGACCTTCACGCCCAGGGATTCCGCGTTCAGTGCCAGGTCCACGGGCAGGGTGTCGCCTTCGTCGAAGCTGTGCTGTTCCTCGTTCAGCGCGCGGTACTGGGTGCCGAACCGCTGCGAGCCCAGGGTTTCGGAGAGGGATCCGATGGAGGCGTAGCCGTGGTTCTGGATCAGGACCACGATCAGCTTGATCCGTTCGGCGACGGCGGTGACCAGTTCGGTGTGCATCATCAGGTAGGAGCCGTCCCCCACCATGACGACGACGTCGCGCTGGGTTCCGCCGTTGGCGGCTTCAGCCAGCGCCGCGCGCTTGACTCCGAGGCCGCCCGGAATCTCGTAGCCCATGCAGGAGTATGCGTATTCCACGTGGTAGCCGAACGGGTCACGGACCCGCCACATCTTGTGCAGGTCTCCGGGGAGCGAACCCGCCGCGCAAATAACGACGTCGGCCGGGTCCATGGCGCGGGACGTGGCACCGATGATCTCGTTCTGGGCAGGCAACGGCGTGGAGCGGGTGTCGAAGGCTTCGTCCACGGTGGCGTCCCAGCGCTTCTTCTCCGCCGCGATCTTCTGCTCGAGGTCCGCTCCGACGCGGTAGCCGCCCAGTGCCTGGTTCAGTTTGACCAGGGCCTTGCGGGCGTCCGCCACGATCGGCAGCGCGGTGCCGTGCTTGTAGGCATCGATCGCAGCGACGTTGATGTTGATGAACTTCACGTCCGGGTTCTGGAACGCGGTCCGGGAGGCGGTGGTGAAGTCCTCGTAGCGCGTGCCGACGCCAATGATCAGGTCCGCTTCGGCGGCGATGGCGTTGGCCGCCGTCGTGCCCGTGGAGCCAATGGCGCCAAGGGAGTACTTGTGGTCCCACGGCAGGACGCCGACGCCCGCCTGGGTGTTGCCCGCCGGGATTCCGGTCAGCTCCACGAACTTCGCGAGTTCCTCGTTGGCGTAGGCGTAGAGGACGCCGCCGCCGGCGATGATCAGCGGCCGCTTCGCAGAGCGGATGGCCGCGGCAGCGCGGGCGATGTCGTCGTCGTCCGCGTCCGGGCGGCGGATCCGCCACTCCCGCTCGGCCAGGAACTCCTCGGGCACATCAAACGCCTCGGCCTGGACGTCCTGGGGCAGGGAGATGGTCACGGCGCCGGTCTCCGCCGGATCCGTCAGGACACGGAGGCCGTGGTGGAACGCGGAGAACAGCTGCTCCGGGCGGGAAACACGGTCGAAGAACCTGGACAGTGGCCGGAAGGCGTCATTAACGGTGATGTCGTAGGCGTAGGGCTGTTCGAGCTGCTGCAGCACCGGGTCCGCGGCGCGGGTGGCAAAGGTGTCGCTGGGCAGCAGCAGCACCGGCAGCCGGTTCGTCGTGGCCAGAGCGGCGCCGGTCAGCAGGTTGGAGGACCCCGGGCCGATCGAGGTGCTGATGGCGAAGGTCTGGCGGCGGCGGGTATGCCTGGCATACCCCACGGCCTGGTGCGCCTGGGCCTGCTCGTTCCGGCCCTGGTAGTACGGCATGATGGCCGGGTCCAGTTGCTGGTACTGCTTCAGGGCCTGGCCCACGCCGGCCACGTTCCCGTGCCCGAAGATGCCGAATGTTCCCGGAATCAGCCGCTCACGGTACTCAACCCCGCCAATGGAGTCCACCGTGTACTGCTTTGAAAGGTATTCCACCACGGCCTGGGCGACCGTCATTCTGCGGGTGGCAGTTCCTGATGTTGTTCCCATGGGGAGGCTACTCCGATACTTCTTCGGTTCGGTTTGGGGTGGTGTGGTTCAGCAGTGAGGCGGCCGTGGCCACGGCACCGGCAACATCGCCGTCGGCCGGGTACAGGAGCGTCCGGCCAACAGTGAGGCCCTGCACTCCCGGCAACGCAAGGGCTGCCTGCCAGCTGGCGAAAACCTCGTCCTGGCTGCTGTCCGGATCCCCGCCCAGCAGGACGGTGGGCATGGTGGTGGCCGCCATGACCCGCTCCATGTCCGCCACGACGGGAAGCTTCATCCAGGTGTAGGCGCTGGTGGATCCCAGGCCCTCGGCGATGGCGATGGACTTGATGACGGCGTCCGTGGACAGGTCATTCCGTACGCGGCCGTTGTCCCGGACCGAAAGGAAGGGCTCCACCATGGCAATGAGCTTGCGCTCGGCAAGGGAGTCGATGGCCTTGGCAGTAGCCTCCAAGGTTGCCACCGTGTCCGGGTCCCCCAGGCAGATGCGGGTCAGCATCTTTCCGCCGTCGGCACCCAGCGCTTCCAGGGCGGCTGCCGTGTGGCCGGTGAAGCGGTCATCGATTTCATTGACCAGGCCGGCGAGTCCGCCGCGGTTCATTGAGCCGAAAACCAGTTTTCCTTCCAGCGCACCCAGCAGGAGCAGGTCATCCATGATGTCCGGCGACGCAAGCACGCCATCCACGTCCGGATTTGCCAGGGCAATCTGGAGCCGGTCCAGCAATTGGCGGCGGTCTGCCATCGCCACAGGGTCACTGCCCACGGCCAGGGCGCCGCGGGCAGGGTGGTCGGCGGCGACGATGAAGTTCTGCCTGCCGTACTTCAGCCCAGGGTGGCGGCGCCGTGCCTTCGCTGCCCGGGCAACGGCGTCCGGGTCCTCGAGCCGGATGGTGCTCAGGTGGGCATAGCGGCGCGGGTCGTCGTCCAGCGCATTGTTCGAGGCCAGTGGTGTAAGGGTCACAGTGCTGCTCCTTCGGTGGCAAACTGGCCAGGCAACAGGCGGCCGCGTTCCGCGAGCAGCGAGGTGACCTCATCCGGCGTCGGCATGGCATCCGCGCAGGAAAGGCGGGAGGCGACGATCGCGCCGGCGGCATTGGCGTAGTCCAGAACCTGGGCCAGCGGCCAGCCGGACAGCAGTCCGTGGCAGAAGGCACCGCCGAAGGAATCGCCGGCTCCCAGGCCGTTGACGGTTTGCACCGGCACGGGGGCGGAGACTACGCGTTCCGTGCGGGTTTTCGCCATGACGCCTTCGGGCCCAAGCTTGACGACGGCGATCTCGACTCCGGCGGCCAGCAGGCGGTCCGCCTGCTCATCGGGGGTTCCCTCCCCTACCGCCACGGCGCATTCCTTGTCGTTGCCGATGGCGACGGTGACGTGCGGCAGGATCTTGGCCACCTCGGCCCGCGCTTCCCCTTCAGATGCCCAGAACGTGGGCCGGTAGTCGAGATCCAGGATGGTGAACTGGCCTTCCTTCAGCCCGGTCCGGGGACGTGCCTCGTGTGCCTTGATGTGGGCTGTTCGGCTGGGTTCCTGGCACAGCCCGGTAACAGTGGACCAGAAGATGCCCGCCTCGCGGATGGCCTCCAGGTCAAGTTCGTCGGCCCTGATCTGCAGGTCCGGGGCGGTAGGAAAGCGCCCATAGAAGTAGAGCGGGAACTCGTCCGTGGCCGGCTTGATCGCACAAAACGTCACCGCCGTTGGCCATTCCTTGACCGGGGTGACATACGTGTCGTCAACGCTGAACTTCTTCAGTTCCCGGTGGAGGTACGTGCCGAAAGCGTCGTCACCGGTGCGGGTAATCACGCCTGTCCGGCGGCCATGCCGGGCGGCTGCTACGGCAACGTTCGACGGTGACCCGCCGAGGTACTTGCCGAAGGACGTCACGTCCTCCAGGTCCACCCCGATGTCGTTCGGGTAGATATCAACGCTGATGCGCCCGATCGTGAGCAGTTCGTGGGTCACGGTATCGCGGACCTTTCTAATGTGGACTCTGTCCTCAACAGCTAGAGCTCCAGTGACTGGCTGGCCCCTCCATGAGCGGGGTCACATCCACTACTTTGCCCTAGAATTAATGTCCTGTCAAAGGTTTGTACTGACATGTTTACAACTTGCCATAAGGCCTGTTTTGCCGCGCATTGCGGCCTTTCATCGCCTGAACGACGCCCTACTTCCGGGGCACGGCCAGCTCGCCGGTGACGTACTGGGCGCGGCCAAAGCCGAATGACCAGTCGCCGGCCGTGTTCTCCACGTAGCCGATGAAAACATCCTCCCCGGCAATGCCCGCCTCAGCGAGCTTCCCGGCCACGGCAGCGAAGAGGCGCTGCTTTGCATCCTGGGACCGGCCGCCCTGGGTGAAGATCTGGATCATCACAACCCCCTTGGTCCGCTCAAAGCCAAGACCGGCATCCTGCGCAAAAATCTGCCCCTCCGGGTGCTCGGTGAGGATGTGGAAGTAGTCGCGCTCCGGAATGCCATACTCGGCAAGGATCGCGTCATGGATCCCGCGGCTCAGTTTCTGAAGGTCCCCCCGGTTGCGGCCCTGGTTTACATCGATACGAACGAGTGG
Source organism: Pseudarthrobacter sp. NCCP-2145 (assembly GCF_023708005.1). NCBI lineage: Bacteria > Bacillati > Actinomycetota > Actinomycetes > Micrococcales > Micrococcaceae > Pseudarthrobacter > Pseudarthrobacter sp. NCCP-2145. The sequence goes on from NZ_BRCG01000013.1 coordinate 109,080, forward strand.
CATTGTCTCTCCTTTAAGTTTGTACTGACATACTAACAAAGTTATTGGAACGGCGGCAAGACTTTCGGGCATCTTGTGCAACAGAAGCAGACGGAATATTCTTAGACAACCAGTTGGTTGATAAAATATGTGGTTGAATACGAAAGGTTCTGATGGGCTCCGAAAGCGCAGCCTTGGACTCGGCGTTTATGGCCCTGGCCGATCCCGTGCGGCGGAGCATCATCGCCCGGCTCAGCCGGGGACCGGCCACCGTGAATGAATTGGCGGAACCCTTCGAGATCTCCAAACAGGCTGTCTCGAAGCACATCCAGGTACTCGAGCAGGCGGAACTGGTCACCCGCACCAGGGAAGCACAGCGGCGGCCCGTGCACCTGAATCCCGCGCGGCTTGAGGCACTCACCGCATGGATCGACCAGTACAGGTTGGTCCGCGAGGGGCAGTTCCGCAGCCTCGATGCCGTGCTGATCTCGAACGCTGCACCCGGCAGCGGCCCAGATACAAAGGAGTCATCGTGAGCAATTCTTTGAAGCTCAGCGTTCCTGAGGGAGTCCCCTTCATCGACTACGAGCGTGAGTTCGATTTTCCTGTCGCTGATCTGTTCCGGGCCCACAAGGAGCCGGACCTTCTCGTCCAGTGGTTGGGTCCGCGTGGTTACAAGATGGACATCGACCACTACGACTTCCGGACCGGCGGCAGTTACAGCTACCTGCACACCGGGCCGGAAGGAGTGCCCTATGAGTTCAAAGGCATCTTCCACACGGTCCGCGAGAACGATTTCGCCATCCAGACTTTCGAGTTCGGCGGGTATCCGGACGTCGTCAGCCTGGAGTTCATGACGTTCGAGGACCTGGGCAATGGCCGGTGCCGCCTCCGCGGACATTCGGTCTATCCCACGCAGGAGGCCCGCGACGGCATGGCGCAGTCCGGAATGGAAGGCGGCATGAGCGAGGGCTATGAGCGGCTGGACGAACTCCTCAGCGGCGCCAAGGTCTGACAGGCAAAAAGTACGACGACGGGAGGTCACCTTTCGCTTGGAAAGGTGACCTCCCGTCGTCGTACGTTAAACAGCAACGCGGGGTCACTCTGCGCCCAATCCAGGGGATGGATCGGGCCGGGAGTGACCCCGCGTTGGTTCTTACTGGAACTAGAGCGCTGCGTAGACTTCGCGCAGCAGCTTGGCGGTCTCGGACGGCGTCTTGCCGACCTTCACGCCTGCGGCCTCCAGAGCTTCCTTCTTGGCCTGGGCGGTTCCGGCGGAACCGGAGACGATGGCGCCGGCGTGGCCCATGGTCTTGCCTTCGGGAGCGGTGAAGCCTGCCACGTAGCCGACAACCGGCTTGGTGACGTTGGCCTTGATGAAGTCGGCAGCGCGCTCTTCAGCGTCACCGCCGATTTCGCCGATCATGACGATCGCCTTGGTCTCGGGGTCGGCCTCGAACGCGGCGAGGGCGTCGATGTGGGTGGTGCCGATGATGGGGTCGCCGCCGATGCCGATGGCGGTGGAGAAGCCCAGGTCGCGCAGTTCGTACATCATCTGGTAGGTCAGGGTGCCCGACTTGGAGACCAGGCCGATGGGGCCCTTGCCGGTGATGTTGGCCGGGGTAATGCCAACCAGCGCCTCACCGGGGGTGATGATGCCGGGGCAGTTCGGTCCGATGATGCGGGTGACCTGGTTGCCGTCGGCGTCCACCTTGGACTGGGCCAGTGCCCAGAACTCGGCCGAGTCCTGGACCGGCACACCTTCGGTGATGACAACGACCAGGCCGATGCCGGCCTCGATGGCTTCAACAACGGCGCTCTTGGTGAATGCCGGCGGCACGAAGACGATGGAGACGTCCGCGCCGGTTTCCGCCATGGCTTCCTTGACGGTGCCGAAGACAGTAATTTCCTTGTCGCCGTGCAGGACCGTGGTGCCGGCCTTGCGGGCGTTGACGCCGCCAACGATGTTGGTGCCGGCCTTGAGCATCAGGGCGGTGTGCTTGGTGCCTTCGCCGCCGGTGATGCCCTGGACGATGACCTTGGAGTCCTTGTTCAGATAGATAGACATGGTGCGTCCCTTTACTTAGCTGCGTTGGCGAGCTCGGCGGCCTTGTCGGCGCCCTCGTCCATGGTTGCGGCCAGGGTAACCAGCGGGTGGTTGGCCTCGGCCAGGATGCGGCGGCCTTCCTCAACGTTGTTGCCGTCGAGGCGGACTACCAGCGGCTTGTTCGCGGAGTGGCCCAGCTCGGCCAGCGCACCAACGATGCCCTTGGCGACGGCGTCACACGCGGTGATGCCACCGAAGACGTTGACGAATACCGACTTGACCTGCTCGTCGCCCAGGATGACGTCCAGGCCTGCGGCCATGACCTCGGCGGAAGCTCCACCGCCGATGTCCAGGAAGTTTGCGGGCTTGACGTTGCCATGGTTTTCGCCTGCGTAGGCAACGACGTCGAGGGTGGACATGACCAGGCCGGCACCGTTGCCGATGATCCCTACTTCACCGTCCAGCTTGACGTAGTTCAGGTCCTGCGCCTTGGCCTTGGCCTCCAGCGGGTCAGCAGCGTCCTTGTCCTCAAGGAGGGCGTGCTTGGCGTGGCGGAAGTCGGCGTTCTCGTCCAGGGAGACCTTGCCGTCCAGGGCCACGATCTCACCGGCACCGGTCTTGACCAGCGGGTTGACCTCCACCAGGGTGGCGTCTTCCTTCTTGAAGACATCCCAGAGCTTCAGGATCACGGCGGCGACTTTGCCGCGCAGTTCCTCGGCGAAGCCGGCTGCTGCGACAATCTCGTCAGCCTTGGCCTGGTCGATGCCCACGGCGGGATCGATGGCGATCTTCGCCAGCGCCTCAGGGCGTTCGACGGCGAGCTGTTCGATTTCCATGCCGCCTTCAACCGAGCACATGGCCAGGTAGTTGCGGTTGGCCCGGTCCAGCAGGACGGAGAAGTAGTATTCCTCGGCGATGTCCGCACCCTGGGCAATCATCACCTTATTAACGGTGTGGCCCTTGATGTCCATGCCCAGGATGTTGGTGGAGTGCTCGAGTGCCTCATCGGCGGTCTTGGCAACCTTGACGCCGCCGGCCTTACCGCGGCCACCGGCCTTAACCTGGGCCTTAACGACAGTTACGCCGCCGATCTTCTCGGCAGCTGCCTTTGCTTCTTCTGGGGTGTACGCCACGATGCCGGCAAGCACGGGTACACCGTGCGCCTCGAACATATCGCGCGCCTGGTATTCAAACAGGTCCACGGTTTAGTGTCCTTCTACGTCGAAGTAGTTTCTGTACAGTCGGACACCATCGAAGACGATGACCGGGCTGCGGAATTGCACGCACCGGCGGCCTGTTGGAAACGAGCCACGCGGCGTGATGCTCCACTGGGAACTCTAGTCCTTTGGGAGGACCGGGCCGTCCCAGAGTACCCCTTATGTGAGTAAGGACACTATTCTATGGAGCGTAGAAAAACCGCGGATTTCCGCGGTTTTTGAGGGCTTCACGGTGCCGGCGGGGTACTTTCCGGAGGGCTGGAAATCAGCTCGTAACGGTTCTCCGAAACAAAGAACCCCACACCGGCCGAGACGTTTCCGCAGGCTACGCCGCCGTTGTAGGCGGAACAGCGAAGTCCGTTGCGTTCGAGGTTCTGTCCGTCAGCCAGAACAGCCAATTCCGCGATCGGGCCGGCCTTGCTGCCGCGGGGGCCGTATGTTGCTTCCATTTGTGTGACGCCGGACCGGCACTCTCCGTACGTTGCTTTGTCCGGCGTCAGCAGGGCCACCCCGCCCAGGTATCCGAGATTCGTTCCCGCGCAGTCATCCGCCACGTCGTCCGGGGCGGGTTTCGGGTATCCGGCCAGTTCGCAGTGGGCTACCGGCACAATGGCCAGTTTGTTGTTGTCGCTGTCGCTGAAGCTGTTCTGCTCATAGGGAAGGTTGATGTGCGGCCCGCGGGCTGCCGTCAGGGAACACGCCACTGTCCGGTCCTCGGTAATGAAGGAGAGGACATCGTCACCGCGGGAAAATTCCTGCCGGTCAACGAGCGGCGCCTGTTCCAGCTGTTCAATCGGCGGCAGTGGAGGCGGTGCCACGTATCCAGGGTCCTCCACCGTCACGGTGCAGCCTGTTGCAGCCAGGAGGAAAAGGGCGGCGAGCATCCCCCGTACAGTCCGTCGCATGCGGTCCATTATGCTTCATGGCGGCGCTCAGTCTGGTGCCAGGCCGGCTGCCTTTTCGACGACGGCGGCGGCAACAGCGGCGGGATCCCCTGCGGCGAAGTGGTCACGCATCTGTTGTGCCCGCGTCCGCCAGGCAGCATTCGAGAGGATCTCCTGCACAGCTTGGGCAATTCGCCATGGCTTGGGCCGTTCCGTTTTAAGGCTGATGCCCACGCCGGCGAATTCCACCCTGGCGTTGACGTCACTCTTGCCCTCGTTGATCCCTGACACCACCATTGGCACTCCTTTGGACAGGCTGAGCTGCACCCCGCCGAAGCCGCCGTTGGTGATGAACACGTCCGTAAAATCCAGCACCCTGGCGAAATCCACGAAGTCGCGGATCACGATGTTGGGCTGCGGGTAGCGGGCGCTGAGGGCCTCCGTCCCGCGGCCACCGGTGGCCACAATCACCAGCGCATCCATGTCCTTGACCGCCTCGAGCGCCGGGACTATCAGCTTGTCCTGGTCCACGTTGTCCACGGTTCCCTGGGTCACCAGCATCGTGCGTGGGTATTGCGGCCAGCGTTCCGCTTCTTTGGTGTCACGTTCAGCCACGGCCCCGGCCGGTCCCGGGGGCCTGTACGGCAGGAGTGCCCCCACATAGTGCACCGCGGGGTTCCGGTGCCGCCGCGGGAAGTCCAGGGCTTCCGGGCCGGTCTGGATGACGGCCGCTGAGGACCGGTAGGGCTCGTCCGTCAGACGTCCGTGCCTGGGGGCGGCCTGCCCGTAGGCCGCAAGCTGGCGGCGGTAGCTCAGGCCGGCGGGCCGCAGGATGACGTTGTCGGACAGGAAGCCCGCCGCCGCCTGGATGGATCGCTCTACCGGGTTGCGGGCAGGCTTGAAGCCGAAGAACAGCGGCGGTACCAGCGGGTCGCTCTCCATGTTGGGAATAGCCACGAAGTTCACCAGCGGCTTGCCCATCAGGCTCGCCACGAGGCGGTGGATAAACATGGAACTGTCCACCACGGCCACGTCGAAGGAAAAGTCCTGTTCCAGTTCCCGGATGTCCTCGAAGAAGTTGCTGACGTTGCTGGCAAAGATCTTTTCCCCATCGAACCCGATAGCCCGCGGTCCTTTGAGCTCGGCGCGTTCAGGGTACAGCTCGAAGAGGTTATCCACGCGGTGCTCAATGGCCCGCTGGAAAGGAAGGAGCGGGATGTCCAGGTCCCGGAGCTTGTCACGGAAGACGGGACCGGTGTACCAGGCGACGTTGTGCCCGCGTTCTTTGAGGCGGACCGCCACCCCCGTCATGGGGTTGAAGTGCCCATCGATGGCCTGGCTGGCGAACAGGATTTTCATGGCCGTGCTCCGACTGGTCCTGCGCTGCAGCAGGACGGTTCCTGAACCTTAGTCCCGGGCGCCCGGTGCCGGCAAGGAGTCGTACCTGCCGGCCCCCGCCGTCGCTGTCCGTGAACTGCTAGGCGTCGAGCTTGGTCAGCGGCGCGTAGCGCAGCAGCAAACGCTTCTCACCGACGTCGAACTTCACCTTGGCCACGGTCTTGTCCCCTGCCCCCTCAAGCGCGAGGACGGTACCGTTGCCGAAGCTCGTGTGGTTGACCTTGTCCCCCACGGTGACCGCCACGATTTCTTTCTGCGGCTGCACACGGTTCTTCGCAATGGCCGCGGGCACGTCGGCGTTGAATCCGGCTGACGAGTCAGCAGCCGCGCCCCGGGCCGTTCCGGCGCCCCAGAAGGATCCGCTGTAGCGGTTCGAACCGATTGACCCGCCGCCCCACCCGCCTGACTGCCTGTTGGTTCCTTCGCGCTTCCATTCCAGGAGCTCGGCGGGAATTTCCTCCAGGAACTGGCTGGCGGGGTTGTACTGGCTCTGGCCCCACATGCTCCGGACCTCGGAACGGGTGACGTACAGGCGTTTCCGGGCGCGCGTCAGGCCAACGTAGGCAAGCCGGCGTTCTTCCGCCAGTTCCTTGGGGTCAGTGGCTGACCGCTGGTGCGGAAACAGTCCGTGCTCCATCCCGGTCAGGAAGACCACCGGGAACTCGAGTCCCTTGGCGGTGTGCAGTGTCATCAGCGTGACCACGCCAAGCCGTTTGGCCTCCGCCACGGCTGCGGCTGTGTCTTCCGCGTCCCCGCCGGGGGCGTCAGGAATCTGGTCGGCGTCGGCCACCAGCGAGACCTGCTCCAGGAACGCGCCCAGCGACCCTTCGGGGTTCTCCTGCTCGTACTCCCGCACCACGGCCACGAGCTCCGCCAGGTTCTCCACCCGGGACTCGTCCTGGGGGTCGGTACTGGAGCGAAGCGCGGCCAGGTAGCCGGTCTGTTCCAGGACGGCTTCAAGGGCTGCTGCGGCACCGGAACCCGCAGCCACTTCCGCGAGGTCATCCAGCAACTTCACAAACCCAAGGACGGCATTGACGGATCGGGTTGCCATCGCCGGGGCCTGCTCGGCCCGACGGGCGGCTGCCATGAACGAGATGCGCTCACGCTGGGCCAGTGCCGCCACCGCACCTTCGGCGCGGTCGCCGATCCCCCGTTTTGGTTCGTTGAGCACCCGCCGCAGGTTGACGTCGTCGTCCGGATTCACCAGGACGCGGAGGTAGGCCAGGGCGTCCTTGATTTCCTTGCGCTCGTAAAACCGCGTGCCACCCACCACCTTGTACGGCAGGCCCACCCGGACCAGCACGTCCTCGATGGAGCGTGACTGTGCATTGGTGCGGTAGAAGATGGCGACGTCCCCCGGACGGAGGTTGTCTTCATCCTGGAGCCGGTCGATCTCCTTGGCAATGAACTGGGCTTCGTCGTGCTCGTTCTCGCCCACGTAGCCGATAATTTTGTGGCCGTTGCCCTCGGCGGTCCACAGCCGCTTCTCGGGACGGTTGGGGTTCCGTGAGATGACCGAGTTGGCTGCGCTGAGGATGTTCTGCGTGGAGCGGTAGTTCTGCTCCAGCTTGATGGTCCGTGCCTCGCGGTAATCCTTTTCGAACTCCACGATGTTGCGGATGTCGGCGCCCCGGAAAGCGTAGATGGACTGGTCCGAATCGCCCACGACCGTCAGCTCGGAGGCGCCGGGCCCTTCGCCCACGATCTCCCGGACCAGGGCGTACTGGGCATGGTTGGTGTCCTGGTACTCATCCACCAGGACATGCCTGAACCGCCGGCGGTAGGAGTCCGCAAGGGCAGGGAAGGCCCGGAACATGAACACGGTTTCGGCTATCAGGTCATCGAAATCCATGGCGTTGGCCTGGCGCAGCCGCTGCGTATAGCCCTTGTAGACCTCCGCCACGGCCTGTTCGAAAGGATCGTTGTAGTTCGCGGCAGAGGAGTACGAGTCAGCATCGATGAGTTCGTTCTTCAAGGCTGAGATCTTGTGCTGGATGGCCTTGGGCGCAAACTTCTTCGGGTCCAGGTCCAGGGCCTTGGACACCTGGGTGACCAACCGGAGGGAGTCGGCTGAGTCGTAGATGGAGAAGTTCGATTTCAGCCCCACATTCGCGGCTTCCTGGCGCAGGATCCGCACGCAGGATGAGTGGAAGGTGGAGATCCACATGATTTTGGCCCGCCCACCCACCAGCGCTTCAATGCGTTCCCGCATTTCCGCAGCGGCCTTGTTGGTGAAGGTGATGGCGAGGATCTCGCCGTGATGGGCCCGCCCGGTGGCGATCAGGTAGGCGATCCTGTTGCTGAGCACACGGGTTTTGCCCGAACCCGCGCCGGCTACGATCAGCAGCGCGGAACCGGCGTGCTTAACGGCCTCCTCCTGCTGCGGGTTGAGCCCTTCCAGGAGCTGGCCTGCGTCCGGCCGGCGGTGGCCGTGGGCCGCCGCGTGCTGACCATCCGCATGCGGTCCCTGTGTGCCGCCGGACAGCCCGGCGCCCTGCCGGTTCTCCCACGGCGCAGCACCACCGGGACCGGCCGCCGTGGCGCCTTCAGCGCGCGACCTGGTGCGGGCGGCTGCCGGGGAGGCAGCCTTGAACGGTCCGTCAGAGTACGGGTCAAACAACATATCCATGGTGCCTACAAGTCTAGGCGGTGGGACCGACACGGACTTCCAGGCTGTGGATGACGGGCCGCCGCTCCTTGCCCTTTTGGGCTGTTCTGCTGCTTTATCCACATAGCGCTGATGGGCGCAAGCAATGAGGTCCTTCGGTTGAAAGGCTTGGTGGATGGAAGCGACGACGGCGGCAGTCAGCCATGCACTGGGCCCCCGCGGCCCGGGGCGTGGGCTATGCCACGGACCCGGATTCGAGGGCCGCACGCAACTCGCGCACCGCCGTCGTCCCTCCCGCCATGAACCATTCGAGTCCGTTGACCCGCACTGTGTCCACGGCGCCGCCGGCAGCCCGGACGATTGCCTTGCCGGGCAGCCAGTCCCATTCCGGGCAGCTGTGCTGGAACCAGCACCCCAGTTGGCCGTCCGCCACCCGGCCAAGGTCGCACGAACCGGAGCCGAGCATCCGCAGGGCGGCAGCCGACGTGGCCGCCGCGTGCCAGGGCATGGCGCACAGCGGATCCATCAGCCAGCTGGGGTGGATGTAGGTTGCCGCCCCCAGCTGGGCCGCTGGGGTTGCGTTGCGCTCTCCCCTGTTGTCGTGGAAAACCGTCAGCCGTTCACCGTTCAGGCTGGCCGGATGCGTGCGGCCACCGAGCCAGAGCTTGTCCTCCTCCGGCTGGAAGATGGCACCAAGCAGCACGTCGGACTGGTCCTTCAAAGCGATGGCCGAGCACCAGTAGGTGGAACCGTGCAGGAAGTTGTACGTGCCGTCCACCGGATCGATGACCCAGGTCCGGCCGCTGCTGCCCTGTACAGATGCGCCTTCCTCTCCCAGGATGCCGTCCTGTGGCCGGCAGCGCTGCAGCTGCTCCAGAACATAGGCCTCTGCAGCGTGGTCAGCGGCGGTCACGACGTCTGAAATAGAGGTCTTCTGCTGCGACTGCAGGCCCGCCATCCGCATGAGCAGCGCCAGCTGCCCGGCTTCCCGGACCAAGGCTGCTGCCAGCTGGTAGTCGTCCAACGAGGGGTCAAGTTCAACAGCGCTGTGCCGGCCAGTGGTCATGGCTTCAGTTTAAGGGGCGCGATAATGAAGCCATGGCCAAAACACCTACCCAGCGGATCAAGAAGCACGGCTCCAAGGCGGCGGTACCGCAGCACCATCTGCCGCCGGTGGTGAATCCAACCACGGCGCGAACGCCGGAGAAAGCCCAGAACAACAGCAACCTCATCCTGATCGCCGGTGTGGTGGCCAGCCTGTTCCTCTTCTGGTACCTGCATCTGCTGACCCTGGAGCAGCTCCGTGACCTCTCCACGGACCTGGCCATGCCGGACTCGCTCATCGGCGGCTTCGATGCGGCCTACATCAGCCAGCTCCAGGCCGTCATGGACGATGACGCGCGCGGCCAGCTTAATTACGTTCATAAAACAGCGGGGACCCTGTTCCCGCTGATCTTCGGATTCACGTGGCTGCTGCTGATCGGCACCAACGTGGCCCGGAAAGCCCTGCGCTGGGCGCTCTGGTCCTTGCCGCTTCTGTTCGTTGTGGTCCGGCTTTGGGGCAACGCCGCCATCGACGGAGTGCTCGCAGCCGGCACTGCCGACGCCGGCCAGGTGGCCCTTGCCTCCGGGCTCACCGTGGCCGGTTGGGTCCTTTTGGTCCTCAGCCTGCTGGCGGGTGCTGCCGCCGTTGTCCTCGGCGCCCGCAAGCCCAAAGCGGCTATCTGAAGGCTGCCCGGGCCCGCATCTCCTTGCGGTGGCGGTGGACCTGGCGCGCAATGACCAGTCCTGCAGTGGCCATGCCCAGGGTGACCGGATAACCCATGAGCCGTTCCAGCGTGCCTGGCTCCGGAACGTCCATTCCCGTCAGGCCGCCCGTCCCCAGGGCGGCAAGGGACACGGCACCGCACACCAGGATGAACCAGGCGAAGTTTGTTTTCCGCAGCCAGAGGATGCCCAGGACCAGCAGGGCTGCAGCCCCGGCGAGGAAGTACATCACAGCGCCCACGATGTGCCAGCCGGAGCCTGCGTCCTCGGGCACCAGTCCCACGATCACAGTTCCGGCCCCCGCGGTCCCGGTCAAGATCCGGACCCAGACAGCCGCCAGCCAGGGCCTGCGCCGCGGCTGCACCCGCAGATCCGCCCGGGCAGCGACGCAAAGCAGCCCGGAGCTCAGCAAAAGGGCACCCAGCAGCATGCCGAGCCCCTGGACCACGAATGAGGCGTTCATCAGCCAGTTCAATGGGGAACACACCTCGCGGCCGTCAAAGATGCCGCAGTCCAGGGCGCCAAGGTCGCTGATGTACCCCGTCCGCAGGTCATAGGGCCTGGGGCCCGCCCAGGCACCGATCACTGCCGCTTCCGCGGCAAAATACTGCAGAACGCTCAGCACCGACCAGGCCCCGATGTACTGGCGGGTGGACGCGGTGTCCGGAATTAACGTGGCAGGCATGGCGGCGGACGGCGCTGAACTCATGCCTTGAGCGTAGTACGGCCCAGCACCTTGTATGCTTGTATCCGTGTCCGGCGGGACTGGCCTGCCGATCCGCCGGACGCAAGCCCTCGTAGCTCAGTGGATAGAGCACGGCTCTCCTAAAGCCGGTGTCGTTGGTTCGATTCCAATCGAGGGCACTTGAACTTTCCTCCCCCGGAGTTCGCGCTCCGCGCCTACCTCCTCGGCCCCACCTCACCAGGCCCCGACGCGGACGCTGCCGGCGCCGGGCAGTGGACCGTCCAGCGGGACCTGCTGGACCGCGCGGATGGCACCCGCGGAACCTTCTCCGGCGTCGTGCATTTTATTCCCACGGACGACGGCGGCCTGGCCTTCCGTGAGGAAGGCAGCATGCGCTGGCCCTCCTTCACGGGCCCCGCCTCCCGCGAGTACCTGCTGCGGCCTGCCGGGTCCCCGGATGCCCTGGACGTGTTCTTCCCTGACGGCCGCCCGTTCCACCGGATGAGCTTTACTCCGGAGTCCAACCTTGACCGTCACTGGTGCGATCCCGATACCTACCGCGTTGCCTACGTCTATGGGGGCTTGGACAGATTCAGCTACACGTGGGACGTCCAGGGCCCCCGCAAGGACCTGCTGCTGACGTCACACCTGGTGCGCCGGCAGGGGCCCGCAGCATGAAGGACCGCATTGTGGTCTCGGCCGTCTGCGTCTTCGACAAGGCAGGCAGGCTCCTGACCGTGCGGAAACGCGGCACGGCCATGTTCATGCATCCCGGCGGCAAGCCCGAGGCCGGGGAGACAGCAGTCCAGGCGGCCGTACGTGAACTCGCGGAAGAAGTGGGCATCGTCCTCGACCCCCGGGAACTCCAGCTGATGGGGGTGTGGATCGCCGATGCCGCGAACGAGGCCGCCACGGACATTGAGGCAACAGTTTTTATGGCCCCCGGAGTGTGGGAGGCCCACCCTTCCGCGGAAATCGCCGAGATCAGGTGGCTGACCCTGGGCTCGCAGCCCACCCGCGACCTTGCCCCGCTGCTGACGGACCATATCCTGCCGGAGCTGGCAAGGTCCGGCAGCGCGGACAGGCAGGCCTAGAGCTCGGGAACTGCTTCCTGGGCAACAGCGGTGGCCTCGTTGAACTGCGTGCGGTACAGCTCGGCGTACCGCCCCTCGGCAGCGAGGAGTTCGGTGTGGGTCCCGCGTTCCACAATCCGGCCGTCCTCCACCACCAGGATGGCGTCCGCGGCGCGGACGGTGGAGAGGCGGTGCGCAATCACGACGGCGGTGCGCCCCTCGAGTGCAGCCCCCAGGGCAGCCTGCACGGCAGCTTCGTTGGTGGAGTCGAGCGCCGCCGTTGCCTCATCGAGGATGACCACCCGGGGCTGGGCGATCAGCAACCGGGCAATGGTGAGCCGCTGGCGTTCACCGCCGGAAAGCCGGTAGCCGCGCTCCCCCACCACGGTGTCCAGCCCGTCCGGGAGTGACCGGATCATGGACTCCAGCCGGGCCTGCCGGATGACCTCCCACATGTCGGCCTCGGTGGCGTCCGGGCGGGCAAGCCGCAGGTTCGAGGCGATGGTTTCGTGGAAGAGGTGGCCGTCCTGGGTCACCATGCCCAGTGTGTCCCGGAGCGAGTCGAAGGTGATGTCCCGCAGGTCCACCCCGGTTCCGGGAGTAGTGCCGCCCAGCCGCACTGCGCCGGAGTCCACGTCGTAGAGCCGGGACAGCAGCTGGGCAATGGTCGACTTGCCGGCGCCCGATGAGCCCACCAGCGCCACTGTTTGTCCCGGTTCCACGCGGAAGCTGATGCCGTGCAGCACTTCTTCCCCGCCGCGGGTGTCCAGCGTGGACACCTCCTCCAGGGAAGCAAGCGAGACTTTGTCTGCCGAGGGGTAGGCGAACCGGACGTCGTCGAACTCCACGGCCACCGGGCCGGCAGGAACGGTTACGGCGTCCGGCTTCTGCTGGATAAGCGGTTTGAGATCAAGGATTTCAAAAACGCGTTCGAAGCTGACCAGGGCACTCATGATCTCCACCCGCGCGTTGGAGAGCGCCGTAAGCGGGGCGTACAGCCTGGTGAGCAGCAGCGCCAGGACCACCACGTCGCCCGCCGCCAGCTGGCCGGTGATCGCCAGCCAGCCGCCCATTCCATAGACCAGGGCGAGCGCGAGCGCAGAAACGAGGGTCAGGGCCGTGACGAAAGTGAACTGCAGCATCGCGGTCCGTACTCCGATGTCACGGACACGTCCGGCGCGGACGGCGAATTCCCGGGATTCCTCGTCGGGGCGCCCAAAAAGCTTGACCAGGGTGGCTCCGGGGGCGGAGAAGCGTTCGGTCATCTGCGTGCCCATGGCGGCATTGTGCTCCGCCGCTTCGCGCCGCAGGTCCGCGAGTTTGGAGCCCATGCGCCGGGCAGGGATGAGGAAGACCGGCAGCAGGATCATCGCCAGGACCGTCACCTGCCAGGAGGTTCCCAGCATCACGATAAGGGTCAGGACCAGGGCCACCACGTTGCTCACCACACCGGACAGGGTGCCGGCGAACGCGGACTGGGCACCGATCACGTCGTTGTTCAGCCTGCTGACCAGCGCCCCGGTCCTGGTGCGGGTGAAGAAGGCGATGGGCATCTTCTGCACGTGGTCAAAGACCCTGGTGCGCAGGTCCACGATCACGCCTTCGCCGATCGTGGACGAAAGCCAGCGGCTTACCAGGCCCAGGCCTGCCTCAGCTACGGCCACGACGGCGATCAGTACGGCCAGCCTGACCACTTCCCCGGCGGCGGCCTTCGCCACGATGGCGTCCACCACCTGTCCGGCGAGGACAGGAGTGGCCACGGCGAGGAACGCCATCACCACGGACAGTGCCACGAAGGCGATCAGCTTTCCGCGGTGCGGCCGGGCAAAGCCCAGGACACGCTTCAGGGTGGCCTTCGAGAATGGCTGGGACCCGCTCTTCGACCGGGTGATCTTGTACAGGGAGCTCCAGGCCACCCCTTCCATGCTCATTGCTGCTGCTCCTCTACCATTCCGTTGTCCACATTCCAACGTACATCCAGCCGTACGTTTTCCAGCAGCCTGCGGTCGTGGGTGACCAGCAGCAGCGCGCCCTCGTAGCTTTCCAGGGCTTCTTCGAGCTGTTCAATGGCCGGCAGGTCCAAGTGGTTGGTGGGCTCGTCTAGGACAAGGAGGTTCACGCCCCTGGCCTGCAGGAGGGCCAGGGCCGCCCTCGTCCGCTCGCCAGGCGACAGGGATTCCACAGTCCGGGACGTATGGTCGGCTTTGAGTCCGAACTTCGCCAGGAGCGTGCGGACCTCGGCCGGGTTCAGGTCCAGGAGGACTGCCTCCACGGCGTCGGCGAGGGTCAGGTTGCCCGCGAGCAGTCCGCGGGCCTGGTCGATCTCGCCAATGGCCACGGAAGCACCCATCGCAGCACTGCCTGAGTCAGGCTCGACGCCGCCCAGCAGCAGGCGCAGCAGGGTGGACTTACCGGCACCATTGGGGCCTGTGATTCCGATGCGTTCGCCGGCGTTGAGCTGCAGGTTGACGGGCCCAAGGGTGAAGCCGCCCTGCCGGACCACGGCGTCGCGGAGCGTTGCCACCACCGAGCTGGAGCGCGGCGCTTTTCCGATCGAGAACTGCAGCTGCCACTCCTTCCGCGGCTCCTCCACCACGTCCAGCCGTGAAATCCGGGATTCCATCTGCCGCACCTTTTGGGCCTGTTTCTCTGAGGATTCCGTGCTGGCTGCGCGGCGGATCTTGTCATTGTCCGGACTCTTCTTCATCGCGTTCCGGACGCCCTGGGAACTCCATTCCCGCTGGGTCCGCGCCCGGGACACCAGGTCGGCCTTGGTGGCCGCAAATTCCTCGTATTTCTCCCGGGCGTGCCGCCTGGCAACGGCTCGTTCCTCCAGGAAGGCGTCGTAGCCGCCGTCGTACACGGCCACGGCGTTCTGCGCCAGGTCAAGTTCCACCACAGTGGTGACGCAGCGGGCAAGGAACTCGCGGTCATGGCTGACCAGCACAACGCCGCCGCGCAGGCCGGTGACAAAGTCCTCCAGCTTGGCGAGGCCTTCGAGGTCAAGATCGTTGGTGGGCTCGTCGAGCAGCACCACGTCGAACCGGCTCAGCAGCAGCGCCGCCAGCGCCACCCGCGCTGCCTGCCCGCCGGAAAGGCCGGTCATGGCCGCTTCCGGACCGGTCTCCAGCCCAAGGTCTGCCAGGACAGCGGGAAGCCGGTCATCAAGGTCGGCAGCACCGGAGGCCATCCACCTGTCGAAGGCCAGCGCATAGGCGTCGTCCGCGCCGGGAGCGCCGCTGCCAAGGGCCTCAGCGGTGGATTCCATCTCGGCGGTGGCCTGGGCACAGCCGGTGCGGCGGGCAATGTAGCCTGCCACTGTTTCACCCGGCACGCGTTCGTGTTCCTGGGGAAGCCAGCCAACGAAGGCGTCGGAGGGGGCCAGGCTGACAGAACCTTCCTGCGGCTGGTCCACACCGGCGAGGAGCCGCAGCAGCGTGGATTTCCCGGCTCCGTTGGCACCCACCACGCCCACCACGTCCCCGGGGGCCACTGTCAGGGAGAGCCCGGAGAACAGCTGCCGGTGGTCGTGGCCGCCGGAAACGTCCTTTGCTACGAGGGTTGCAGTCATGGTTCTATCCTTTCGCCACTGCGTCCGCAGCGGGTTTCCTGCCCGAACACTGGCTGGCAGGGCCCTGACATTTACCCGGGAGGAAGGAGCGCGGGCCGCAGGACATGAAAGAACCCGCTGGTCCGGACTTGGGGGGTGTACGGACCAACGGGCTCGACCATCAAGCATAGTCGAAACGGCAGCACGGGTAAAACCGCCAGGATGCGGCGCGCTAAAATCGACACACCATCCGTTCTGCAGAGAGCCGTCCATGACCCTCCCCGCCAAGGCGTTCCAGCGCTGGCTGCAAAGCATTGCGCCCGACGCCAGCACGGCTGACGTCTGCAGGATCTCAGGGATCAAGCGGACCACCCTGGCCCAGCAGCTGGTCCGTGGAAAAGTCTCGGTCAGCACTGTGGTCAGCATCAGCCGCGCCTACAACGTAAATCCGCTTTCGGCCCTGGCCTCCTTTGAGGCCTACCAGGACCTGGCCGGTCCCCAGGTTCCGCCCACCCGTTGCGAACTTGTCAGCCAGGTTTCCACCCCCGACCTCCTGCGCGCTGTCCTTGCCCGCCCGGCGATGGAGCAGGCCGGCGCCTCCGGGACTGCCTCCCCGCCTCTTTCCGCTGCCCCGCACGCCACCTCGGTAAAAAACTGGGTTGACGCAATCGACGACGGCGAAGTGCGGCACCGTGTTTCCGCGGCCACCGGGGTGGCGCCGCAGAACTATTCAGCGCAGCTGACCGCCAACCGGCTGTCGCCGGAGCTGGCGCTTGCCACCGCGCTGGCTGCCGGCGTTGGACCGGCCGGCGGCCTGGTGGCCACCGGCCTGATCACCGAAGAGGAAGCGGGCTGGCCGCCGGGTGCGCGGCAGGCCGCCCTGGACAGCCTGTCCGACGGCGACCTCACCGCCCTGGCGGGCGACAGGCTGCAGGCATTGGGGAAGGTGCTGCGCCGCCAGGAGCAGGACCAGGCACAAACGGAAAAGATCTGGGAGAACCTGGGATGATCGAAATCCTTCAGTGGTCCACGCTTGCCACCTGCGGACTCATCGCTGCAGCCCGGGTGCCCAGCGCCGTCCGGGGAGAGAACAGGTCGCTGTTCTACATCTTCGGACTGATGACCGTCGCCATCCTCCTGAGCATCGAGAAGCCCTATGTGGCCATCGACCAGGCCCTGGGCGGCATCAACCTGGCCAACCTCCTGCTGCGCTTCATCATCTTCGCAGCCATCTACTTTGTCGGAATCCGGGTCACCCGCGGATTCGGTGCAGACAGCGCGTACCGGCGCATCACGGGAAAAGCCGGCATGGTGGTGCTGCTGGTCATTTCCCTCGCCCTGGTGGTCCTGTTCTTCATGATGGACACGGTCGGCTCTTCGGCAGGGCTTGCAGGCCCGTCAGTGCGGAACCAGCACAACGCTGTCTTGGCCCAGTACTACGGTGCCGCCGGACGTGCCTACCCGGGTTACGTAGCACTTGTTCTGCTGCCCGCCATGGTCCGCGCCGTCCGGAGCCGTTTGCCGCTGCTGGTGAGGGTGGCCGCAGGACTGCTTGCCTTGGGCGGGATTGCCATCGGCATCAGTCTCTTATTTCCCTTTGTGCCTCCAGGGTGGGGTGCCATCAAGTTCATCGTCAACTACACGGCCGTGCTGTGCTACGTCCTTGGCCTGGCGCTGATCTGGGCGGCACGGGTGCACAACAACAGGGTCTCCCCTGCCAAAAGGACATATACCGAAAAGTAACCATGCTGGCTTTCACAAATTCATTAGAATGTGAAACAATCATGAATGTGTGAAGGTGGAGCGCAGGTCGTTTTCGAACGGGGATAAATTCCAAAACGTTGGCCGCTCCGGGGGCCTTCACACCTATTGGGGGGATGAGTGGTGGCGGCCGTTGGGGACCGCCCCCACTCAGCCTAGTTAAAGCCCGTTTTGGCCCGTCCTGCAGGTGCGGGCAGCACGGAGCGCCCAGACCCGCACAGCGGTTGAGCTACGTGGTGGTTGCCCCGCGGGCGAACCGCAGGGTCACCAGCTGGAATGGCCGCAGGCCCAGTTCCGCTCCGTCAGCGCAGGTTCTCACACCTGCGGCCTCGAGGGGACGCTCCAATAAATCGACCGACGTGACGCCCTCTGCGGCGAAGTTCGCGGTCAGCTTTCCTGCCGACCGCTGGCCCAAGGACTCGTAGAGGCGGACAACCACGTCCCCGGACCCATCCTCGGCCAGCTTGACGGCTTCAATCACCAGGGCAGGGTTGGTCACGGAGAACAGCGGTTCCACCGGGGAACCGCCGCGGACCACCCGGGGATCAAGGTTCGTTCGGTAGCCTTCCTCAACGGCGTCGGCAATATCCGCGCCCGGACGGATGGTGACGGTCAGCTCATGCAGCCCGCGGTCCGCCTCCGGGTCGGGGAACTTGGGAGCGCGCAACAGGGACAGGCGCACCGTCGTGGTGGTGCCGCCGTCGTCGTCCCTGATGGTCCGCGCCACGTCGTGGCCGTAGGTGGAGGCGTTGGAAATCGCCAGACCATACCCCGGCTCCGCCACATGGATCCACCGGTGCGCACAAATCTCGAACTTTGCCGTTTCCCACGACGTATTCGTGTGGGTGGGCCGGAACACGTGGCCAAACTGTGTCTCTGCAGCAGACCTGTCTGCCCGGACGTCCAGCGCGAAGCCCAGCTTCAGCAGCTTCTCGCGTTCCTGCCAGTCCACCGAGGTGGTGATGGAAAGGGACGGGCTGCCCGGTGCAAGTGCGATCCGTTGGGTGATGGTGGACGCGCCAGCCAGCCGCTCCACCAGCACGACGGCGGCTGCCCCTTCGTGAACCAGCCGGACGGAAGAGGCCCGGGTCAGTGGCGTAACGTTGCGCCGGTAGAACTCGTCGATGTCCCAGGCGTCCCATTCGTTGGGAGTGTCGCGGTGCAGTTCAAGGAGGTTGCCCCTCTGGCCGGGGGCGATCGCTTCCCGGCCGCTGGCGTAATCCACCAGCGAGGCGAGAAGTCCGTCCGCGTCCAGGACGGCGCGGATGACGCCGTTGTCCAGGGCAAAGCCCCCATTCTCGGGGTTGGCCTGGACCACACCCCCGGCTGCAGCCGGCTCGCCTGCGGCAAGTGCAGGCACGCCGTCCCGGGCATGTGGAGCAGCGTTCAGCAGGAATGTCCGCTCGCCGCTGCCCAGCACGGCGGCGGCAGCCCCGCCGATGATGGCCTCGAGGGCATCGCGGACAGCCTGGTAGTTGCGCTCGGCGTCGTGGTGGACCCAGGCGATGGAGCTGCCGGGAAGGATGTCGTGGAACTGCTGCAGGAGGACCAGCCGCCACAAGCGCTTGAGTTCCGCAGCCGGGTAGGCGAACCTTCCGCCGGTCCGCACGGAAGCCGTTGCGCACCACAGTTCTGCCTCCCTCAGCAGGTGCTCACTGCGGCGGTTGCCCTTCTTGGTCCTGGCCTGGCTGGTGTAGGTTCCGCGGTGCAGCTCGAGGTACATCTCGCCCACCCAGACGGGCAGGACCGGGTAGTCAGCCTCGGCCTGCTCGAAGAAGCTTTCCGCAGAGCCGATCCGGACCTTTGGGGAACCTTCCAGGTCCGCGGCGCGTGCGGCAGCCGCCAGCATTTCCCGCGTGGGTCCGCCGCCGCCGTCGCCATAGCCAAACGGCACCAGCGACACGGTGCCGTGGCCGTGGTCGCGGTAGTTCCGCTCCGCGTGGGCAAGTTCGCGTCCGCTCAGCTCCGAGTTGTAGGTGTCCACAGGCGGGAAGTGGGTGAAGAGCCGGGTGCCGTCGATGCCCTCCCAGTTGAAGGTATGGTGCGGCATCCTGTTGACCTGGTTCCAGGAGATCTTCTGGGTCAGGAACCAGCGGCTGCCCGCGGACTTGACGATCTGCGGCAGCGCAGCGGAGTATCCAAAGGAATCCGGCAGCCAGGCCTCATGGCAGTCCACACCGAATTCCGCGAGGAAGAAGCCCTTGCCCTCCACGAACTGCCGGGCCATTGCCTCACCACCGGGCATGTTGGTGTCCGATTCGACCCACATCCCGCCGACCGGAACGAACTGGCCGGCGCTGATCTTCTCGCGGATGCGGCCGAAGAGTTCGGGATAGAACTCCTTGATCCACGCGAACTGCTGGGCCGAGGAGCAGGAAAACACAAAGTCCGGGTTCTCGTCCATCAGCGCAACAACGTTGGAAAACGTCCGGGCGCATTTCCGGACAGTCTCCCGGACCGGCCAGAGCCAGGCGGAATCTATGTGGGCATGGCCGGTGGCTACCAGTTGGTGCGCAGAGGCATATGCCGGCCGGGCAAGTACGTCCGCGAGCACTTCGCGTCCTGCGGCAGCGGTCCCGGTTACATCGTCCGGATCCATGATGTCCATCATGCGCTCGAGGGCCCTGAGGATCTCGTGCCGCCTGGGCAGTTCCAGGGGCAGTACCGCCATGAGGCCTGAAAGAGTCGAAATATCCTGCTGCAGTTCCCAGACGTTCTGGTTCAGTTCGGCGATGGCAATGCTTCCGAGCCTGTACTGCGGTGCCGTACCGGCCGTTGACTTGTCCCCATAGGGCGTGGGGGAGAACGTCCAGCCCTGGGCCACGTCCGGATTCGCCGCAGCTTCAACGTAGAAGTCCACTGCCATGCCGCCACCCAGGAGCTTCAACGGGATGTACTGGTTCCGGGGTGAGACGGCCTTGATGATGGTACCGTCCGGGCGCCAGGCGATGCCCTCGCACTGGAAGCCGGGAATTTCAACGGTGAACCCAAGGTCCACGAGCACTTCAACGGTGGTGTCCGGTTCCGTGCCCCACGATTCGGGGACCTCACCCTGGAGACGGAGCCACTTGGTGCCCCAGGGTTTCCCCCACAGCGCGCCCTGTTCCTGCGGCTGGAACTCCTGCCGCATAGCTTCCAGCGCAGGGACCGGTTCATCCGGGACGTCCCAGCTGCTCAGCGTGAGGGGAAGGGTCCGGCTGTAGACCGCAGGGGTGATGCGCTCCCGCACGAACCTGTGCAGGCGCACTTCCGTGATCCGGCGGTCGTCATGCAATGTGTGCCCTCTTTAGCGTTTGGGACTGGATCCTGGTGTCCATTCGATGGATAAATCTACCCGGTGGCAAGTCTTTTACCAACCCTTTCGAAACCGTTTCCCGGGACTGTTGCCGGGGCAACAGACAGGCTGGATGGGTGGGCGGTGAAACGGCAGGGCGGCTGGGTTGGCAGGCCGGCTGGGCCGGACTACGAGACTACGACGGCGCAGCCGCCACCGGCCGCCGTATCCTCCCGTCGCCTGCGTAGATGTTGAGGCTGGTTCCCCTGCTGAAGCCGGCAAGTGTCAGGCCGCTGGCCTCGGCCAGTTCCACTGCAAGGCTGGATGGCGCACTGACGGCAGCAAGGACGGGTATTCCGGCCAGCGCAGCCTTCTGGACAAGCTCGAACGAGGCCCGTCCCGAGACCTGGAGGACCGTGCCGCTGAGAGGCAGCAGGCCCTCACGCAGGGCCCATCCCACCACTTTGTCCACGGCGTTGTGCCGCCCCACGTCCTCCCGAAGGCACAGAAGGTTCGCGCCGCCGTCGTCCTCAATCCGGAACAGCCCGGCAGCATGGACGCCGCCGGTGTCGTCGAAGAGGCGCTGGGACTTCCGAAGGATGTCCGGGAGCGAGGCGAGCACTTCGGCGGAAACGCTCAGCGGATCTGCGGCGGGACTGTAGTGCGAGGACTTGCTGACGGATTCGATGGAATCGGTGCCGCAAATGCCGCACGAACTGGAGGTGTACACGTGCCGGCCCATGGACGGAGCCTCTACATCCGGCCGTAACTGGGCCTCGACCACGTTGAAGGTCTGCACGCCGTTTTCGTCTTCCCCTGCGCAGAAGCGCAGCGAGACAAGTTGCCCGGAATCCCAGATGACGCCCTCGGACACCAGGAACCCGGCCACCAGGTCGAAGTCGTGGCCGGGGGTCCGCATGGTGACGGAGAAGGACATGCTGCCCAGCCGTATCTCCAGCGGCTCCTCCACCGCAAGGACGTCCTCCCGGTACCGGACCGGGAACTCAAGGGCATTCGGCGAGCCATCCAGCACATACTTGTGCACCTTGCGGCGCTGGGTTACGCGTCCCATGTCCCACCGTTCCTGTTCATGATTCCATCATCGCAACCGCCCCGTGGTGATGCCAGCGCAGCCGGCCGTTCCCGGGCTTGGTCAGCCAAGGAGTTCACTCCAGTCCACCGGGCCGGTGGCCGCCGGCTTGGCAGCTGTCCTGCCTGTCCTTCCGGCGCTGCGCGTCTTTGACTTGGCATTGGGGTCAGGGGGCGCCGGGATGGGCGGCCCCCAGGGCAGGGCGAAGGCTGGCACCAGCTCACCGAGCTTCACCCCGTGGGGAGGAACAACCATGACGCCGTCGGCGGAGGCCAGCCCCCGCATCATGCCCGGCCCGGTGTGCTGGGCCGGCGAAGCCATCCCGTACAGCAGCCGAAACGGCATGAGGCGGGTGCGTCCCGGCTCGGGCTCGAGGGTGGTTCCGCACGGCACCTCCTGTACCGTCGGCATGCTGCCGTGCCCCAGCGCCGACAGCAGCGGGGCCCCTACCGTGGACAGCGCAATCATGGCGGCGAGGGGGTTGCCCGGCAGGCCCAGCACGAAGCGCCCGTCCGGAAGTTCAGCCAGGACGGCCGGATGCCCCGGACGCATGGCTACGCCGTCGATGATCAGCCGCCCGCCCAGCTCAGCTACGGCCCGGCGAAGGTGGTCGGTGCCGGATTTTCCGGTCCCGCCTGTTGTGATGACGACGTCGGCAGGCAGGTCCGCTGCACCCGGCACCTCCGGGACCACGTCCTCCAGCGCACCCAGCCACTCCGCATAGGAATCGCCGATTCTCTGCTGCCCACCGGGGATCCCGCCCAGCATGCCCACCACTGCCGGCAGCTGCGGGCCGAAGGTATCCCGCACCTTGCCGGGGACGGGCACGCCGCGGCCAACCACCTCGGAGCCGGTCAGCAGAAGCCGGACCAGGGGCTTTCCCTGGACCACAAGTTCGTCATATCCCGCCAGGGCGGCCAATGCCAGGTGGGCGGGGTTGAGCACCACCCCGGCCTTGACCAAAACGTCGCCCTCGGAAGCCTCCTCCCCCGCCTTCCGTACGTGCTGGCCGTTGCGGGGCTCGCCGGGGCGGGCCGTCCCGCCCGTCACCAGGATGGGCAGTCCGTCCTCGTCCCTGTCCAGCCGGGCGCTTTCGCTGCGCAGAACAGACTTGCCACCCGCGGGGATAAGTCCTCCCGTGGCGATGGGACTGGCCTGGTGCGGGGCGAGGGGCGTTCCGGGCTCAACCAGGATCCACGGTCCGGTGCCGTTGACCGCCCAGCCGTCCATCGCCGACGACGCATAGTGGGGCATGTCCTGCAGCGCAACGATGTCCTGGTCCAGTTTTCGTCCGAGGGCAAGCTCCAGCGCAACCGGCCCGGCGGGAATAGGCTGGGCAGCGTCAAAGGCGGCCCGCCGGGCTTCGTCCCACGTGTGGTCGAGGTGTCGTGGATGGTCGGCTTCGGGTTTGCTCGGTTCCTCCTTGGCGTCGCTGGTCATTCGCCGGGAGTCCCGGCGGCTTCAGCATCGTAGTCGGTGGCCAGGGTACGGGCCACGGCCAGCGCGGATTCCATGGAAGCGGCGTTCGTTGCCTCCCCGGTTCCCGATGCCAGCCCTGCGGCATAACCCGCAATAAAGGTGGTCAGCGGGGCAGCCGGACGGACCACCGAGTGGGCGGCCACACCGGCCAAGGCAAGGATGGCGTTGACGTCCACCTGGACATCCTCAAGCTCATAGGCCTGGAGCAGGGACCTGCACCACTCCTCCAGCGTTTCATCCTGACTTTTCACGAACGTGCCTCCCAAGTTAACTGCGGCTGCGCCGGCCCTGGCCCTTGTCCTGGTTTCCGGCGGCAATCCCTAGTGCGGCGGCATCATCCCACGTGTCCACGTCTGCCGTGGAACCTGCGGGGACGGTGACAGGCTGCACCTCCAGCGTAGCAAGGAGGGAGCGCACGGAGCCGTTGATTAAGGCACCGCGCGACGACAGTTCCGCCGCTGACTTTATTAACCCGGCCGTGCGGTAAATGCCGGCCAGCGGCTGGAGGACACCGTCACCCGAACGGGCCATGACGCCGTCATTTTCCCCCGGGGTCAGCGCGTCCTTCAGTGCCGCCACGGCGTCCTGGACCAGCGGCATATCGCACGCCAGCACCAGGGTGTACTCCGATGTGCTGGTGCCGTGCCGGGCAAGGGCGTCCAGTCCGGCCGCGATGGCTGCAGCCGGACCCGCGAATTCCGGCTCTTCACGGCACCAGATCACCCCGGGAGCGGAAGATTCCGGCCGGGGACCCACTATCACGGTGCTGGAGGCACCTGCGGCAGCAGCAAGCGCACGCTGCAGGAGAGTGGCGTGGTGGAAGACAAGGTCCTGTTTAGGCTCTCCGCCCAGCCGGGACGACCGGCCGCCGGCCAGGATGAGGGCATCGAAGGGCAACGGGTTCTCTTCCACTCCCCCAGCCTAATACGAAGGTGATGGCTGTCAGGCTGCGGTAGCGGGGGTTATGGTGACGTTGAAGCCGAGGTTGTTGAGCTTTTTGATGGCGTTGTTTTTGGCTTTGATCGGGTCCAGACGGGTGAAGT
>NZ_BRCG01000014.1:0-127382 GCF_023708005.1 Pseudarthrobacter sp. NCCP-2145
AATCTTCGGACCCGTCGCCCCCGTCACCACGTTCAGCACCGAAGACGAGGCCATTAAACTGGCCAACGCCAGCGAATACGGCCTCGCGTCCTACCTCTACAGCCGCGACTTCAACCGGCTCCTCCGCGTGGCAGAACAAATCGAATTCGGTATGGTCGGCTTCAACGCCGGCGTCATCTCCAACGCCGCCGCCCCCTTCGGCGGAGTCAAGCAATCAGGGCTCGGCCGCGAAGGCGGCACCGAAGGCATCGCCGAATACACCACCACCCAATACATCGGCATCGCCGACCCCTACGCCGGCTGATACCAGCCGCCCGGCGTGACATCCCGCTAAGCCCGCCTCGCGGGACGCTCCCTGCAGTGAAGAATAAAGAAATGTTCAGCATATTAGCCACCAGCCAGTATAGTGAACGAATGACTTCCACAATCACCCTTGCGATCGCTGTACCGCTCGAAGCAGAGCTGGTGGAACAGATCCGCGCCGTCGATCCGTCAGTTACTGTCCTCTACGAGCCCGAACTCCTGCCGCCCGAGCGTTACCCGGCCGATCACTCCGGCGACCCGGCGTTCAAGCGCACTCCAGCCCAGGAAGAGCGCTACTGGGCCATGCTCAACAGCGCACAGGTGCTGTATGGATTCCCCAACGAAAGCCCCGCCGGCCTGGCCCGCATCGCCCGCGAAAATCCCCGCCTGCAGTGGATCCATGCAATGGCCGCCGGGGCGGGCGGAGCCGCCAAGGCCTCCGGCCTTGACCAGGACATCCTGCAAAAGTTCAAGATCACCACATCGGCCGGCGTCCACGCCCTCCCCCTCGCCGAGTTTGCGGCGCTGGGGATCCTCAACGGCTTCAAACGGAGCGCAGAACTGGCGCAGGACCAGGCTGCCAAAACATGGCCTGAACTCCGGATTCCCACCCGCCTGGTCAACGGCTCCACACTGGTGGTCACGGGCCTAGGTGAGATCGGGCTGGAGACTGCACGGATTGCCACGGCACTGGGAATGAAGGTCAGCGGGACCAAGCGGTCCGTGGAACACATCGACGGCATCGAGGAGGTGGTGGACAACACCGGCCTTCCGGCCCTGCTGGCCACGGCTGATGCGGTGGTGAACACGTTGCCCGGCACCGCCTTCACGGAGAACCTTTTCAACCACGAAACCTTCGCCGCCATGAAGCCCGGGACGGTGTTCATCAACGTGGGACGCGGCACCGTTGTTGACGAAGAAGCCCTGCTGGAAGCCCTCAACAACGGGCAGGTCAGCTACGCCTGCCTGGACGTCTTCGCCGTGGAACCCCTCCCGCAGGACAGCCCTCTCTGGGACCACCCCAGGGTCATGGTCTCCCCGCACACATCGGCCCTCAGCGCAGCCGAGAACCGCCTCATTACCGAGCGCTTCTGCAGCAACCTCCGGACCTTCCTCGACGGCGGCGACCTTCCCCACCTCGTGGATACCGTCCACTTCTACTAAGCCCCGGGGGCACGATCAGGAGACCCATGCGCATCGCAAGAATCAAGACAGCAGAGGGCGCCCGGCACGCGGTGGAACGGAGCGGGACATGGCACCACATTGCCGACCCCTTCGAGGAACCCCTCAGCTACACGGGGCACACCACCCCGGACGCCGACGCCGTGTTCCTTGCCCCGGTCCGGCCTGCGGTGGTGCTCGGCATCGGACACAACAGGACGCTGAACGACCATCCGCTCCCTATCCAGGCATGGCATAAATCCGTGCACACCCTCGCCAATCCCGGCGATCAGGTGGTGGCCGTCCGGGACCGCGGCACGGTCAACGTGGAAGGCGAACTCGCGGTGGTGATCGGGAAACAGGCGAGGGAACTGACGGCGGAGAACGCCCTGGAGCATATCCTCGGGTACACCTGCGTCAACGACGTGACCAACGTGGACCAGGGCCTGGTGGATGAACGGAATTTCCAGGGCAAGGCCGGCGTCAACTACACGCCCCTTGGCCCCTGGATAGAAACCGACCTGCCGGATCCGGACCTTGTGGCAATCGACGTCATCGTCAACGGAGTGGCCCAGGCGAACTCCGGGACATCCAACCTGCCCTCCTCCGTAGTGGAGTGCCTCGTCTACGTCACTTCCTGGCTGACGCTGGAACCCGGAGACGTGCTGATGACCGGGGCTCCCGGCACCGCCGTGGCAGTCCTGCCGGGCGACCAGGTGGACATCGTGATCGAGGGAATCGGAACCCTTAGCAATAGCGTCGCCTGAGCTCCCCTTCAGGAGTACGCCTGGCATAGGGGGCGCGATGTCGCGCGCCCCCTATGATGGATGGTGTTCAGTCAAATGAACACCAGCTCGTCCCGCCGCGGCAACCCGAAGGAGAATCATGGCCGATTCCCGCAACTCAGGTCCTCAACCAGACAACCAGGGCAACGCCTCTCCCGCCCCCGCCGTCACGCGGGCGGCTGCCGTCCTGGATGCGCTGGCTTCCTCCGCCACCGGCCGCCTCACCCTCAGCGACCTCTCGCGGGAAGTAGGCATTCCCAAGTCATCCACGTCGAACCTGCTGCTGGCGCTGGAGGAAGCACGGCTCATCAACCGGCAGGGCAGTGAATTTACCCTTGGCCGCAAACTCGTGGAGCTGGGCGCCGCCTACCTTGGCCGGCTGGATGAAGTGCAGGAGTTCTACCGCTACTGTGAGCAGGCTCCCGTCCTGTCCGGCGAAACGGTTCGCATCGCCATGCTCGACGGCGTGAATGTGATCTACCTCGCCCGCTACGAGGGCCATCCTGCCGTGCGCCTGACATCGAACATCGGCGACAAGATGCCGGTTTCACTCTGTGCGGTGGGCAAAGCGCTGATAGCAAGGCTCCACGACCATGACATCGAGGAGCTTTTCCCTGATGATGCCGAGCTGCCGGTGCTGACGCCGAAGTCGCTGCGCACGGGTGCCGAATTCAAGGCGCAGCTCCAGACCATTCGCGAACAGGGCTACGCCTTTGAGGATGAGGAATCCACCACAGGCGTGGTCTGCCTGGCCGTTGCCGTACCAACCCGGGGAGCCCACGGCCCCAGCCTGGGACTTTCCGTGACGGCCCTCAAGGCCACCTACACGCCCGAGCAGGGTGCCCAGATGGTCAAGGAACTCCAGGAACTCGCCCATTCCCTGGGCAACCCCATGGGTTAGGCGGCGGCACCTCCTTCACAAACGCATTCCCCCTTGTCGTCTGTTCAACTTGCTGTATTGTGTTCAGCATAGTGATCGGCGCAACAGGCGTCTCGCTATCCCACCAGGCCAACGAGGGTCTGGAGTGCGTTTAAGGGAGTTACTGTGACAACTCGTACTAAATCACCGCAGACTGACAGGAACGGCGATGTCGTCGAACCGGAGCAGCTGCGAAGGGCAACGCTTGCCAGCTCTGTGGGATCGGCCCTCGAGTACTACGACTTTTACATTTATGGCCTCGCGTCAGCACTGATCTTTGGTCCACTGTTCTTTTCCCCCCTGGGTGAAAGCGGTGCAGTCATCGCCTCGTTTGCCACGTACGGCGTCGGCTTTGCCGCAAGGCCCTTCGGTGGAGTGGTCTTTGGCTACATCGGAGACCGCTTCGGCCGGAAGATGGTGCTGATCCTCACCATCGGCCTGATGGGAATGGCGAGCTTCGCCATCGGCCTCCTGCCCACCTTTGAACAGGCCGGAATGCTCGGCGCCGTTCTGCTGGTGGCACTCCGCATCCTCCAGGGCCTCGGCGCCGGCGCCGAACAGGCCGGGGCAACCACGCTGATTTCGGAGGTGGCCCCGCGAAGCCGCCGCGGATTCTTCGCCTCCCTGCCCTTCGTGGGCATCCAGCTGGGCACCCTGCTCGGAGCGGGCACGTTCGCCCTGATGGCCCTCGCGGACAGGGATGTCCTGCTGGGCTGGCTGTGGCGGGTACCCTTCCTGGCCAGCGTCATCCTCATTGTCATTGCCGTCTTTATCCGGCTCCGGCTGAAGGAAACTCCGGTCTTCCAGGAGCTTGAGAAGCACAAAGCCGTGGTCAAGAACCCGGTTGGCCAAATTTGGAAGCACTCCAAGAAGAACGTGCTCGTCGGGATCGGCCTGCGCATGGGCGAGAACGGCAACTCGTCGGTTTACTCCGCGCTTCTGGTCTCATTCATCAGCCTTCCGGCCGGCGTCTTTCCGGGCGACAAGTTCATTGGCCCAACAGGCCTGCTGATCGCCGCAGGCTGCGCAGCAGTCATGGTGGTCGTCTTCGGCGCCCTCTCCGACCGGTTCGGCCGGGTTCCCGTGTACCGCTACGGGGCACTTTTCCAGGCCCTCATCGCGCTGCCCGCGTTCTACCTGGTTACGCTGGGCAACGTCACGCTGGTCTGGGCAGTGATGGCGGTGGGCATCGCCCTGGGCGTGCAGTCCATGCTGGGTCCGCAGTGCGCCCTGCTGCCCGAACTCTTCGGCTCGCAGCACCGGTTCACCGGTGTGGCCCTCAGCCGTGAACTCTCGGCAGTCCTCGCCGGCGGTTTCGCACCCATGATCGGCGTTGCCCTGCTCGCAGCAACCAACCACTCCTGGCTGGTTCCCGCGCTGTACTCACTGGTCCTGGCCGCAATCTCCTTTGTCACCACGTTCTTCACTCCCGAACCCAACGGCCGCGACCTGTTGCTCGTGGAGGACGCCAAATAGATGTCCCGGAACCTTGGGGGCGGCCCCTTGCGGGGCCGCCCCCGGGTTCGTTCGCAGCCCAGCACCCCAAGCCCCGCCTGTCCCCCAAAGGTTGAACATGAACAACGCCACCACCTCCGCCGTTCCACCCTCCGGCGCCGAACATACCCGTCCGCGGGCCGGGTTTGTCGGGCTGGGGCTGATGGGCGCACCCATGGCCGCCAACCTGCTGCGGGCGGGATGGTCCGTCACGGGATGGAACCGCTCCCCCGCCGCTGTTGAAGACCTGCTGCGGCTGGGCGGGAGCGGCGCAGCCACGGTGGCAGACCTGAGGGACGAGCCGGTCATCATTTTTATGCTCCCCGATCTTTCCTTCATTGAAGATGCCGCGGCAGGGCTCCTCGACGCATGGCGGTCCTCGCCGCCTGGACCGGGAACGCTCGTTGTGGTCATGAGCAGCGTTTCACCCGTGGGCGTCCAAGACTTCGGCCGCGCGGTTATCGAGGCAAGCGGCGGGAACGCCACGGTGCTGGACGCGCCCGTCAGCGGCGGCACGCACGGCGCACGGCAAGGAACGCTGGCCATCATGGCAGGCGGCCCGGAAGAGGACTTCGCGCGGATCCTGCCGGTACTGCAGGCCATGGGGGCAACAGTCCGGCGGCTCGGCGGCCTCGGGGCGGGCTCCCTGGCCAAAGCATGCAACCAGTTGGTTGTTGGCACCACGACGGCGGCCCTCGCCGAAGCAGCCGAACTTGCGGAACGCTCCGGCCTGGACGTCACAGCCCTCTTCGACGTGCTCTCCGGGGGGCTCGCTGCAAGCCGCGTACTCGAAATCGTGGGCCCCCGCCTGGCAACAAAGGACTACACTCCCACAGGACCGGCCAAGTTCATGCACAAGGACCTGTCCTTTGTTGTGGAGAGCGCACGAAGCGTCGGTGCCGCTGCGCCGATGGCGTCCGCCGGGACTGAACTCTATGCGCAGTTGCTCGCCCAAGGCCTGGGGGACCTCGACCTGGCTGTGGTGCGTCAGACCATTGCGAACCTCAGCACCACAGACGCTTCCCACAGGGAAACCGAAACGGCCAAGGAGGCTGCACAATGACTTCACTTTTCGACCTGACCGGGCGTACGGCCCTTATTACCGGTTCCAGCCGGGGAATCGGCAACGCTCTTGCCCGGGCCTTGGCGGACGCCGGCGCAACGGTGGTGTTGAACGGGATGGATGCGGACCGCCTCAAGGCTGCAGAAACCTCCATGTCCGCCGATTTTCCACCCCGCCGCATCCAAAGCTGCGCCTTCGACGTGACCAAGGACGCAGAAGTGGGCCGTGCGGTGGCGTGGATTGAGGAGAACGTCGGCCCGCTGGAGATCCTGGTCAACAATGCCGGAATCCAGCACCGCGTGGCGATGCTTGACCTGGACGTCGAGGACTGGGAAAGGGTCATCACCACCGACCTCACCAGTGCTTTCCTCGTGGGCCGGGCAGCCGCGCGCTTTATGCTCCCCCGCGGCCGCGGCAAGATCATCAACATCTGCTCCGTCCAGGCCGACCTTGCGCGGCCCACCATCGCCCCCTACATCGCTGCCAAGGGCGGCCTGCGAAACCTCACCCGCGCCATGACGGCGGAATGGGCGGCTTCGGGCCTGCAGATCAATGCCATCGCCCCTGGTTACATCCACACCGAAATGACGCAGAACCTGGTGGACGATGAGCAGTTCAACTCCTGGATCCTGGGGAGAACCCCCGCGCACCGCTGGGGCACCGTCCAGGACCTCGCCGGACCGGCAGTCTGGTTGGCCTCCAGCGGTTCGGATTTTGTCAACGGACAGACCATCTTCATCGATGGCGGAATGACGGTGGTGGTCTGATGCATGGCGCTCCTGATGCTCCTGGAGCCGGCCGGCGCTACCCGTCCGGACTTCCCGCGGCCAGTCCCGCCGTCGTCGCCCATGCTGCAGGCGACCTGCGCATTGAAAGCATTCCGCTCCCGGCACCCCTGCCCCACCAGGCCGTGGTGGAGATTGCCTACGGCGGAATCTGCGGCTCCGACCTGCACTACTGGCTGCACGGTGCCGCCGGGGAATCGGTCCTGAAGGCCCCCATGGTGCTTGGCCACGAGATCGTGGGGACTGTCATCCGCGCGGCAGCGGACGGGTCGGGACCGGCTGAGGGCGCACAGGTCGCCGTGCATCCGGCCACGCCCGGGCCGGGAGAGGGTCCGGACTATGCCAGGTATCCCGAAGACCGGCCCAACCTGTCCCCAGGCTGCACCTATCTTGGGAGTGCCGCACGGTTCCCGCATACGGACGGCGCCTTCAGCAGGTACGTCAACCTGCCGTCGCGGATGCTGCGGGTCCTGCCGCCTGGCCTGGATCTGAGGACAGCGGCGCTGATTGAACCGGCCAGCGTTGCCTGGCACGCCGTGGCCCGCGCCGGTGATATCAGGGGCAAGACCGCCTTGGTGGTGGGGTGCGGTCCCATCGGGGCGCTGGCCGTCGCCGTGCTTAAGCGCGCTGGCGCAGCCCGCCTTGTTGCCACCGATCTGCACCGCAAACCCCTTGAGACAGCCCAGGCACTCGGCGCTGACGACGTGCTGGAAGCAACAGACAGCCAAGCACTGGCAGAAGTCCACGCCGATGTGGTGATCGAGTCCTCCGGCTCCCACCATGGGCTGGCTACGGCCATCAAGGGAACGGTTCGTGGGGGCAAAGTGGTGATGGTGGGTTTGCTGCCGTCCGGACCCCAGCCTGTACTTATTTCGCTGGCCATCACGCGGGAACTCGAACTTCTGGGATCATTCAGGTTCAACGACGAGATCGATGACGTCATTTCCGCACTGGACGACGGGTCACTTTTCGTGGACCCGGTTATCACGCACGTGTTCCCGCTGGAACGCGGGCTCGAGGCCTTTGAGACCGCCAGGAACTCGGCAGAGTCCGGCAAGGTCCTGCTGGACTTCGCTCCGGTCCGCCACTCCTGACGGGGCGAGGAGCTGACGCCGGTTCCAGGCTGTTCCCTCCACGTCAAGGGCCCTGCGCCCAAACACAAGAGGCCCGGACCGGGCGTACAGCACACTGGGAAGCAACCCGCCAGGCCAACCGGCCGGCGTCCTTGCCTACTCGAAGTGGAGTACACCATGGAAACCTACGATGCGCTTCTGGCGTCCGTCTCAGCCGCACCCGGTACCGGCCGGACCATCCTGGACCCCGCCACGGGAGAGCCCGTAGGCGAAGCCCCCGTCCACAGCCTCGAGTACCTCGAGGCGGCAGTCTCCGCCGCACAGGAAGCGCAGCCGGCGTGGGCTGCGCTGGGCCACAGCGGGAGGTCGGCCGCGCTCCTGAAAGCAGCCGACGCCGTCGAACGTTCCGCCGAGGAACTGGCCCAGCTGCTCTCCCGCGAGCAGGGCAAGCCCCTGAACGGCCCCAATGCCCGGTTCGAAGTGGGCGCGTGCGTGGCCTGGCTGCGCGCCACAGCCAACCTCCCGCTTGAGCCTGAAACGATCGTGGACGACGGCCAGACCCGCGCCGAGCTGCACTACAAGCCCATCGGGGTCGTGGCCGCGATCGGCCCGTGGAACTGGCCCATGATGATCGCCATCTGGCAGATTGCCCCCGCCCTGCGCATGGGCAACGCCGTGGTGGTCAAGCCCTCCGGCAACACCCCGCTTTCCGTCCTGGCGCTGGCCACTGTACTGAATGAGGAACTCCCCGAAGGCATCCTCTCCGTGGTCTCCTGCGGCCGGGAAGTAGGTGCCCGGCTCACGGACCACCCCGCCATCGGAAAGATCATGTTCACCGGCTCCACCGCGGCCGGCCGCGCCATCATCAAATCCTCCGCGGACACCATCAAGCGGCTCACCCTGGAACTTGGCGGGAACGACGCCGGGATCGTCCTGCCCGACGCCGACCCCAAGGCCATCGCCGAAGATATTTTCTGGGGCGCCTTCCTGAACACCGGCCAGACCTGCGCGGCCCTCAAGCGCCTCTACGTCCACGATGACATCTACGACGCCGTCTGCGAAGAACTCACCGCCGTCGCCGCCGCGATGCCCATGGGCAACGGCCTCGACGAGGACAACGTCCTGGGGCCCCTGCAGAACAAGGCACAGTACGACGTCGTTGCAGGCCTCGTGGAGGCAGCGAAGGCTTCCGGCGCACGCGTCCTGCTGGGCGGAAACCCGGAGCCGGACCAGCCCGGCTACTTCTACCCCACCACCCTGGTCGCGGACATCGACAACGACAACCCTCTCGTGGCCGAGGAACAGTTCGGCCCCGCCCTGCCCATCATCCGCTACAGCACCATCGATGAAGCCGTGGAAAAGGCCAACGGACTCGACGTCGGACTCGGCGCCTCCGTCTGGTCTTCGGATGTTTCAGCAGCCCGCGGGGTCGCAAGCCGGATCCAGGCCGGCACCGTCTGGATCAACAGGCACGGCGCCGTAGACCCGCGCATCCCCTTCGGCGGCGCCAAACAATCCGGCTACGGACTGGAATTCGGCGTCGAGGGCCTCAAAGCCCTCGGTGTACCGCAGGTCATCAACGGCTGAAACCTGACAACGCAAGAGGGGCACTGCACGCCGACGCGCGCGCAGTGCCCCTCTTGCGTTTGCCCGCAATGGCGGGGATCAGCCAGCCTAAAGGCCCGTTCCGGGTCCAGTTTGGTTACGCGAGGGAAAGGAAGAGCTTCTCCAGCTCTTTCCGGTCCATGGTGCTGTCCTCGCGGACAATGCACTGCTCGAGGCCGCTGGCGATGATCGCGAAGCCAGCCCTGTCCAGCGCCTTGGATACGGCGGCGAGCTGCGTGACGATGTCTTTGCAGTCCCTGCCCTCCTCCAGCATCCGCGTCACAGCGGCGAGCTGGCCCTGGGCGCGCTTGAGGCGGTTGACCACTGGGGCCAGTTCAGTCGAGTCGAGTTCCATGAGGTCTCCGTAAGTGGGGTTCTTGAGTCCAACTATATACCCCTCGGGGTGTTTTGACTACCCCCGGGGGTATCTGTAATACTCGGTGGGGTATTCACCTTCCCCCAACGAGAGGCCAGCAATGACTTCCCCTTCCACCGCACCGGCCGTTACCGCCCTTGCTCCCGAGACCCTGCGCAGCTGGATCGAACAGCACCAGGACCTCGTCGTCATCGACGTGCGCTCCGCCGCAGAATTCGAGTCCATGCACATCCGCGGCTCCTACAACGTGCCCCTGCCGCTGCTGTCCGAGCACACTGACGAGCTCGCCGCCCGCCTGGGCTCCCGCGTGGTCCTGGTCTGCCAGTCCGGAGCCCGCGCCGAGCAGGCACGCCAGCGGCTGGGCAAGTCCGGGATCGACGGCGCCTACGTCCTGACCGGCGGGGCACCGGGCTTCGCCGCCGCCGGCGGGGACGTCGTCAAGGGCAAGAACCGCTGGGACCTGGAGCGCCAGGTCCGCCTCGTGGCCGGATCCCTGGTGGTCCTGGGCCTGGCCGGCGGCAAGTTCGTCTCCCCGAAGATCCGGACGCTTGCCGGGGTGATCGGCACCGGACTGACCTTCTCCGCAGCCACCAACACCTGCGCCATGGGCCAGGCCATCTCGGCCATGCCGTGGAACAAGGCTGCCAAGGAGCCCACCCGCGAAAGCGCCATCCTGACCCTTCCCATCGCTGACGCCCCGGCCCTTGACACCCTGGAGGAGGCCAAAGCCTCATGACCGCCACCCTCATCGTGGTCCTTGCCCTGTCGGTAGTCATCGGACTCTCGCTCGGTGTCCTGGGCGGCGGCGGATCGATCCTGACAGTCCCGATCCTGGTCTACGTGGCCGGATTCGAGGCCAAGGAAGCCATCGCAGCCTCCCTGTTCGTCGTCGGCGTCACCTCCGCGGTGAGCGTGTTCAGCCACGCCCGCGGCGGCAGGGTGATGTGGCGGACCGGCCTGATCTTCGGCGCGGCCGGCATGGCGGGCGCGTTCGTCGGCGGCCTCCTGGGCGGGCATATCCCCGGCCAGATCCTGCTCATCGCCTTCGCGGTGATGATGGTGGCCACCTCGGTGGCCATGCTTCGCGGCCGGAAGAAAAAGTCCGACGGCGGCGCACCGCCGGTCAAGCACGAACTTCCCCTTGGGAGGGTGCTGCTTGACGGCGCCGTGGTCGGGCTCGTGACCGGCCTGGTGGGCGCGGGTGGCGGATTCCTGGTGGTCCCGGCCCTTGCACTCCTGGGCGGCCTGCCGATGTCCGTTGCCGTGGGCACCTCCCTGGTGGTCATCGCCATGAAGTCCTTCGCCGGGCTCGCCGGATACCTCACCACCGTCCAGCTCGACTGGGGCATCACCCTCGGCGTTACCGCAGCTGCCATCGTTGGCACTCTTGCCGGGTCCAAACTGGCCGGCCGCATCCCGGAAGCCGCCTTGCGCAAGGCGTTCGGCTGGTTCGTCCTGGCCATGGGGTCCTTCGTCCTCATCCAGCAGGCCCCCGCCGACCTCCGCTGGTTCATCGCCGCCGGAGTCGCAGCCCTTACCGCAGCCACCGCCGGCATCTGCTGGTTCTTCATCAGCTCCTGCCCCCTGCGCAACCGCACCGGCCGGCGCAGCAACGTCCCCTCACCCGCCTGACCCCGCCACCAGCAGCCAAGGAGAACACCATGGGTTTCATCAGCTCCCTGAAAAATGCCTTCAGCAAGCCCTATAAAACGGTTTCAGTCGCGGAGGCGAAGGACCTCCTGGCCTCAGGTGCGGCGCTGATCGATGTCCGTTCCGCCGAGGAATGGCGTTCCGGACGGGCGCCCCAGGCGAGGCACATTCCGTTGGACCGGCTGCAATCCGGCTTCGCCGGAACCAACACAACCGGAATCAATAAGAACAAGCCCGTGATCGCCGTCTGCGCGTCCGGGGTCCGCTCCGCTTCAGCGGCACGGCTCCTGGCCTCCCAGGGGTACCAGGCGTACTCCCTGCGCGGCGGCATGGGCGCCTGGCGCGCCGCCGGCGAGCCCGTCCGCTAACACCAGCCCACCATCTTTCGAAGGAGAAACACCATGGCTGAAATCACCATCACCGAAGCCGACCAGCGGCGCACTACCGCCCGCATCCTCGATGTCCGCGAGGACTTCGAGGTCGAGGAAGGCATGATCCCGGGCGCCCTGCACATCCCCATGGGCCAGCTGCAGGCACGCCTGTCCGAACTGGACCCCACCGTCCCCGTCATTGCGGTCTGCCGCAGCGGCAACCGTTCAGCCCGCGTGGCCGACGCCCTCAACGGGGCCGGCTTCACCGCGGACACCATGGCCGGCGGAATGATCGCCTGGACCCGCGCCGGCCTCCCCACCGCCTGAGCCCGCAGTTCCTCCACCCTTCACCCCAAACCACGCCCGAAAGGACACGAAAGACGATGGCAACCATCGACGTCACCGAACAGAGCTTCGCCAAGACCCTGGAGAACAGCGAGATCGTCTTCGTTGACTTCTGGGCAGCCTGGTGCGGCCCGTGCCGCATGTTCGCCCCCACCTATGGGAAGGCCGCCGAACGGCACCCGGACATCACCTTCGCCAAGGTGGACACCGAAGCCGAACAGGCCCTCGCCGCCGCCGCGAACATCACCGCCATCCCCACCCTCATGGCCTTCAAGGACAAAACGCTGGTCTTCTCC
Organism: Pseudarthrobacter sp. NCCP-2145; assembly: GCF_023708005.1. Lineage (NCBI taxonomy): Bacteria > Bacillati > Actinomycetota > Actinomycetes > Micrococcales > Micrococcaceae > Pseudarthrobacter > Pseudarthrobacter sp. NCCP-2145. The sequence continues at coordinate 12,227 of NZ_BRCG01000014.1, forward strand.
CAGCCCGGAGCCCTCAACGCCACAGGCCTGGAAGAAGTCATCCAGGACGTAAAGAAGCTGGACATGGACAAGCTCCGGGCTGATGCAGCCCGGCAGCCCGCCTGACCCAGGCACGGATTGCCCGGCGCATACCCCTCGTTGCGGCATACCCCCCGGGGTATTATACTAAAATTAAAGACCTCCCCGAAACACCTACTCCACGAAGGAGAGCACCAGATGCTTATCGAGCGTATTTACGATGAAGACCTCGCCCAGGCCAGCTACCTGATTGGCTGCCAGGCCAAGGGTGAAGCCATAGTGGTGGACGGCCGCCGCGACATCGCCGTGTACCAGGAGCTTGCCGCGAAGAACGGCATGAAGATCGTGGCCGTCACCGAAACCCACATCCACGCCGACTACCTTTCCGGCACCCGCGAACTGGCCGCTGCCACCGGCGCGAAGATCTACGTCTCCGGCGAGGGCGGACCGGACTGGCAGTACGAATTCGACGGCGAACGCCTCTACGACGGCGACGCCATCACCCTGGGCAACATCACCATCAAAGCCCTCCACACCCCGGGCCACACCCCCGAGCACCTGTCCTTCCTGGTGACCGACGGCGCGTTCAGCGACCAGCCCGGCTACCTGCTCTCGGGCGACTTCGTCTTCTCCGGCGACCTGGGCCGGCCGGACCTGCTAGACGAGGCAGCCGGCGGCATCGACACCCGCTTCGAAGGGGCCAAGCAGCTCTTCACCAGCCTGCGGGACAAGTTCCTCATCCTTCCCGACTACGTCCAGGTCCACCCCGCCCACGGTGCCGGCAGCGCCTGCGGCAAAGCCCTCGGCGCCATCCCCTCCTCAACCGTGGGCTACGAGCGCCTCTACGCCTGGTGGGGCCCCTACCTCGCCGCCAACGACGAGCACGGTTTCATCAACGAACTCCTCGACGGCCAGCCCGACGCCCACGCCTACTTCGGCCGGATGAAGCGCGAGAACCGTGAAGGCCCGGCCATCATGGGCGAACGCACCCCGCTGCCCGAGCTCGCACCCGGCATCGTCGCTGCCGGCCTGGCGGAGGACACCCTGACCTTCATCGACACCCGCTCCAACAGCGAGGTCCACGAAGGCACGGTAGCCCGCTCCCTGAACGTGCCGGCAGGCAAATCCGTAGCCAGCTACGGCGCCTGGGTAGTCAGCCCCGAGACGGACAAGAACCCGCTGGTACTGCTGGCACCGGACCAGGAAGCCGCCATGGACATGTGGGACCACCTGGTCCGCGTCGGCATCGACAACGTGGCCGGCTACCTCACCAGCATCGACGGGCTCCCCATGGCAACCCCTAAGCTCATCCAGCCGGAGGAACTCGACGGCTTTGACGCCGCCATGGTCCTGGACGTCCGCAACAAAACCGAGCACACCGCCGGGCACATCCCCGGCTCCCACCAGCTCAGCGGCGGCCGCGTTATGTGGCACCTGGACGAACTCCCCGCCAACGGCACCATCGTCACCTACTGCCAGTCCGGCGTCCGGAACTCCGTAGCAGCCAGCGCCCTGCGCCGGGCCGGGTACGACGTCGTCGAGCTGGACGGCAGCTACGCCGGCTGGAACGCCTGGCAGCAGACGCGACAGAACGCCGTCTCAGCTAAGTAACCCCCCAGACCGCCCGGGCTGGTCCCCCCTCCGGCCCGGGCAGTCCGGGTGCGCGCCCCCGCGCGCACCCGGGCAACCTTATATCCCCCCGAATTCTGTCCCCACGACGAACGGAGCACTCCGTATGCACGGCAGCACACTCCCGCGCCGTGGCCGGGGACCAGCCGGTACCGTGCTGGGGCTTCGGCAAAACCTGGCCCAGTTCATGCTCCTGGTGGCAGTCAACGCCCTGGTGGGCGGCACGCTGGGCCAGGAGCGCACCGTGCTGCCGCTGCTTGCGGACCAGGTCTTTGGCCTGGGCCAGTACACGGCCGCCCTGACGTACATCGTTGCGTTCGGTGTGGCCAAAGCCGCCACCAACTACTTCGCCGGAACACTCTCGGACCGCTACGGCCGGAAACCGGTGCTTGTGGCGGGCTGGCTCGTCGCCCTCCCGGTCCCGTTCCTGCTGATCTTCGGTGATTCCTGGGGCCTGATCGTCGCTGCCAACGTGGTGCTGGGCATCAGTCAGGGCCTCACCTGGTCCACCACCGTGATGATGAAGATGGACCTCGTGGGCCCCGAACGCCGGGGACTGGCCATGGGACTGAACGAAGCCGCCGGCTACCTCGGCGTTGCCGGCACGGCACTGGCCACCGGCTACATCGCCTCAAGCTTCGGCCTGCGCCCGTGGCCGTTCCTGCTCGGCGCAGCCTTCATCGCCATCGGCCTGGGGCTGTCCGTGCTGACCGTGCGCGAGACACACCACCACGCCAAGGCCGAGGCCGCTGGCCATGTCTCCGTCCATGCGGGAGCAGGGGCCGGCCTGCGCACCCGGGAGGTCTTTACACTCACCAGCTTCCGGGACAGGTCCTTGTCCTCCATCAGCCAGGCCGGCCTGGTGAACAACCTCAACGACGGCCTGGCCTGGGGACTGTTTCCTGTCCTCTTCGCCGCGGCGGGGCTGGGCATTGAACGCATCGGCATCCTTGCCGCGGCCTACCCGGCCGTGTGGGGTGCGGGGCAAATGGTCACGGGCCCCCTCTCGGACCGCATCGGCCGCAAACCGCTCATCGCCGGAGGCATGCTGGTCCAGGCCGCGGCACTGGCCATGGTCGCCGTCGGACAGGATTCCGGAACCTGGCTCGCCGCGCTGGTCCTGCTCGGCGCCGGCACGGCCATGGTTTATCCCACGCTCCTCGCGGCGATCGGCGACGTAGCCCATCCGCTCTGGCGGGCACGTTCCGTGGGGATCTACCGGCTATGGCGGGACGGCGGCTTCGCTGTGGGGGCCCTGCTTTCCGGGGTACTGGCTGACGCTTACGGCATCCCGGCGGCTGTGCTTGCGGTTGCTGCCATCACCGCAGCATCCGGCCTCCTGGTGGCCGTTCGGATGCGCCGGACCGACCACCACCGGCGCCACTGAGTTCAGTGCAGTTCATCCGCAGGCGCCGTCACAGCGCGGCAAGGATTCCGGCGATGTCGTCCATCACGCCGGGCACCAGCGAGTAGTAAGCCCAGGTGCCGCGCTTTTCCCGGTGCAAAATGCCGGCCTCCACCAGGATCTTCAGGTGGTGGGAAACGGTGGGCTGCCCAAGGTCCAGCGGCTCCGTCAGATCGCAGACGCAGGACTCCCCCGAGTCCTCCGCCTTGACGATGGACAGCAGGCGCAGGCGGTTGGGATCGGCCAGGGCTTTGAAGACCAGGGCTTTGCGCTGGGCCTCTTCGATGCCCAGCACCGGCTTGTCCGAGGGAACGCAGCAGGAAGCGTCGACGGCGGTACCAGCAGTATGGAGGAGGTTCATGACACCCATTATGCACATAGATTGACATTCATCGATATAGATGGCAATACTTCCTATATCGACTTTCATCAATCTATTACAGAGCAGCGCAGGAGACCCGTGAGCACCCGGACCGAGACACCGCCCACCCGAGGGGACGAGGCCGTCGTCGGCAAACTCTCCACCCTTGACCGCTTCCTCCCTGTATGGATCATTGCCGCAATGGCCTTGGGCCTCCTGCTCGGAAACCTGGTCCCCGGCCTCAACACAGCCCTGGAAGCCGTCAAGGTGGGCGAAGTGTCACTGCCCATCGCCGTCGGCCTGCTGGTCATGATGTACCCGGTCCTGGCGAAGGTCCGCTACGACCAGACCCGCCGCGTGATCGGCGACAGGAAGCTCATGATCTCGTCCCTGGTGATCAACTGGCTGTTGGCCCCGGCGTTTATGTTCGTCTTGGCCTGGCTCTTCCTCGCGGACCTCCCCGAGTACCGGACCGGCCTGATCATCGTGGGCCTTGCCCGCTGCATCGCCATGGTGATGATCTGGAACGACCTCGCCTGCGGGGACAGGGAATCCGCCGCGGTCCTGGTGGCCATCAACTCCGTTTTCCAGGTGGTGGCCTTCGGTGCACTGGGCTGGTTCTACCTGCAGCTCCTGCCGTCCTGGCTTGGCCTGCCCACCACCAGCGCGGACTTCTCCTTCTGGGCCATCACCCTCTCGGCGCTGATCTTCCTGGGCATCCCGCTGCTCGCCGGGTTCCTCACTCGCACCCTCGGCGAAAAAGCCAAGGGCCGCGACTGGTACGAGGGCACGTTCCTTCCCAGGCTCGGCCCGTGGGCGCTTTACGGACTGCTGTTCACCATCACCCTCCTCTTCGCCCTGCAGGGCGAAACCATCGCGGCCCGCCCGCTGGACGTCGCCCGGATCGCACTTCCGCTGCTGGTCTACTTCGTGGTGGTGTTCGGCGCCGGCATGGTGATCGGCAAATGGCTGGACCTCGGCTACGCCAAAACCACCACGCTCGCCTTCACTGCCGCGGGCAACAACTTCGAGCTGGCCATCGCTGTGGCGATTGGCACCTTCGGCGTGACGTCCGGGCAAGCCCTGGCCGGCGTCGTCGGCCCCTTGATTGAAGTGCCGACGCTTGTTGCACTTGTATACGCCGCACTGTGGGCGCGAAAGCGTTTCTTCACCCCCGCCACCGCTTCCTTCTGACCACCGCCACACCCCGGGAGAACACCATGACCACCGAAACCGCCAAGAAGCCCTCCGTCCTGTTCGTCTGCGTCCACAACGCCGGCCGCTCCCAGATGGCCGCCGCCTTCCTCACCAGCCTCTCCAAGGGCGCCATCGAGGTGCGCTCCGCAGGCTCCCAGCCTGCGGACAAGATCAACCCTTCTGCCGTCGAGGCGATGGCGGAGGTGGGCATCGACATGTCCGCGGAGGTCCCCAAGGTCCTGACCACGGAGGCGGTGAAGGAATCCGACGTCGTCATCACCATGGGCTGCGGCGATGAATGCCCGTATTTCCCCGGCAAGCGCTACGAGGACTGGGTCCTGGAGGACCCGGCCGGCAAGGGCGTGGAGTCGGTCCGCCCCATCCGCGACGAGATCAGGGGCCGGATCGAGGACCTGATCGCGTCCCTGACCCCAGCCGCCAAGTAGACCCCCAAGATTCCGACCCCCAGGAGATTCCCGTGAGCGAGACCGCGAACGCAGAGAGCGTAAAGACAGAACAGCTGATCATCATCGGTTCCGGCCCTGCCGGCTACACCGCCGCCATCTACGCCGCCCGCGCCGGGCTGGAGCCCCTGGTCCTGGCCGGCTCGGTCACCGCCGGCGGGGCACTGATGAACACCACGGAAGTAGAGAACTTCCCCGGCTTCCCGGGCGGTATCCAGGGCCCCGAACTGATGGACGGGCTGCAGCAGCAGGCGGAAAAGTTCGGCGCCAAGGTAGTGTTCGACGACGTCACGGAGGTTGCGCTGTCGGGCCACCTCAAGCGTGTGGTCACCGGCGGCGGCGACGTGCACGAGGCCCCCGCCGTCATCCTCGCCACGGGGTCCGCCTACAAGGAGCTCGGACTGCCGGAGGAGAAGAAGCTCAGCGGCCACGGCGTGTCCTGGTGCGCCACCTGCGACGGGTTCTTCTTCCGCGAGCAGGACATCATCGTGGTGGGCGGCGGGGATTCGGCCATGGAGGAGGCGATGTTCCTGACCCGGTTCGGCAAGTCCGTCACCGTCGTCGTCCGCAAGGGTGAACTGCGCGCCTCCCGCATCATGGCGCAGCGGGCCAAGGACAACCCCAAGATCAGCTTCGCGTGGAACTCGGCCATCACCGCCATCCACGGTGACAGCAAAGTCACCGGCGTCACGCTCACCGACACCCGCACCGGGGAAACCCGCGAACAGGCCGCCACCGGCATCTTCGTCGCGATCGGCCACGTGCCCCGCACCGAACTGGTGGCCGGGCAGGTGGACCTGGACGAGGAGGGCTACATCAAGGTGGACTCCCCCACCACCGTCACCAGCCTCTCAGGCGTCTTTGCCTGCGGGGATGCCGTGGATCACCGTTACCGGCAGGCCATCACCGCCGCCGGCACCGGCTGTGCCGCAGCCCTCGACGCGGAACGCTACCTCGCAGCCCTCGAGGACGCGGACAGCATCGCTACCGCCCTGGTGGAAGAACCAACCCACGCCTAGAAGCACTCTCAAGGGAGGGGGTGAGCTGAATGGGTACAGGATGCTGCGGCGACTCCGGCTGCTGCGACGACGATTCCTGCACTGACCAGGACTGCTGCTAAACCAGCCCCTCCCCCAACTAGGTAGCAGCAGGTGTCGTTATGGGCCCTCAAAACGACACTTACTGCTACCTAGTTGGGCCGCCTACCGCACAAGACCTACGGATGAAACAGAGGACAGCATGGATTCAGCGAAGAACCTTCCCGTTGCCGTGATCGGCGCCGGCCCTGTGGGCCTGGCCGCGGCGGCCCACCTGCTGGAGCGCGGCCTTGAGCCGCTCATCCTCGAGGCAGGCACGACGGCGGGAGCGGCCATTGACCAGTGGCGGCACATCCGCCTGTTCTCGCCTTGGCGGTTCAACCTCGATGCCGCCGCGGTGCGCCTGCTGGAATCCGCCGGATGGGAGGCCCCCCGCCCCACCGCACTGCCTTACGGCGGGGAACTCGTGGACAACTACCTCGCACCGCTGGCTGCGCTGCCGGAGATTGCATCCCGGCTGCAGACCGGAGCCCGCGTGGTCGCCGTGACCCGGGCGGGGATGGACAAGACCCACACCCGCAACCGGGACACCACACCCTTCACCGTCCGGGTGGAGCACGCGGACGGCGAAACACGTGACCACACCGTTGCCGCCGTCATCGACGCGTCTGGAACCTGGTCCCGCCGCAACCCGTTGGGCACCTCCGGCCTTCCCGCCATCGGCGAGGACACCGCAGCGGAACGCATCTCCGCTCCGCTGCCGGACGTTACAGGCCGGGACCGGGCGGCGTTTGCCGGACGCCGTGTCCTGGTAGTGGGCGCCGGCCACTCCGCCGCCAACACGCTGACCAGCCTGGCCGACCTCGCCAGGGAAGAGCCGGAGACCCGGATCCTTTGGGCCGTCCGCGGCGCCTCGGCGGCGAAAGTCTACGGCGGCGGCGACGCCGACGGCCTTCCTGCCCGTGGACAGCTCGGCGGCCGCGTGCGGCGCCTGGTGGAGGCAGGAAAAATCGAGCTCCACACCGGCTTCGGCATCAGCTCGCTGAAGTCCCTCGACTCCCATGTGACGGTGGAAGCCGCAGATGGCCGGACCCTTGATGCCGACATCGTGGTCCCCTGCACCGGTTTCCGGCCCGACCTGGACATCCTCCGCGAAATCCGGCTGGAACTCGATCCCGCCGTTGAGGCTCCCCGTGAGCTCGGCCCCCTTATCGACCCGGAATTCCACTCCTGCGGCACCGTCCCTCCGCACGGTGCCAGGCTCCTCGCCCACCCGGACAAGGACTTCTATATCGTGGGCATGAAGTCCTACGGCCGGGCACCCACCTTCCTCCTCGCCACCGGGTACGAGCAGGTCCGCTCGGTGGTGGCCGCCCTGGCCGGGGACCACGAGGCCGCCGACACCGTCCAGCTGGAACTTCCCGAAACCGGCGTCTGCTCCACGGACGCGGGCACCAGCTGCGACGTCCCGGCCGCAGCAACAGCAGCCGGGCCCGATTCCGGCTGCTGCGCAGCCCCCGAGCCCGTCCTGGTGGGCTTTCCCACCGGACTTTCCCACGGCCGCTCCGGCGGCAACTAGATCCCTGAACATCGACCTCCGGAGCACCGCCATGTCCAACCCGAGCCACCAGGCCCCCGCCCCCAACACACCAGCCGTCCTCTTTGTCTGCAGCAAGAACGGCGGCAAATCCCAGCTCGCCGCCGGCCTGATGAACCAGGTGGCCAACGGGAGGGTCACCGTGTACTCGGCCGGCACCAAACCGGGAAAGTCCCTGAACCCCCAGGCCGTGGAGTCGCTCACCGAGCTGGGCATCGACATCAGCGGCGAACACCCCAAGCCTGTTACCGGGGACGTCCTGGACGCCGTGGACGCGGTGATCGTGCTGGGGACGGAAGCGAAACTGGAGCCACGGGAGGGAACGCGTTTCGAAGTGTGGGAAACCGACGAGCCCTCGGAGCGCGGCATCGAGGGGATGGAGCGCATGCGCCTGGTGCGCGACGACATCAAGTCGCGCGTCCGGAAGCTCTATGAAGAGCTGACAGCCGGCTAGGAACAGGACTTCGCCCGCCGCACAGGGGCCCGAGCCGCTGCAGCCTTCCGCGCTACCCCATCGCGGGGGCGGCGGCGGTCCGTCCGGCGAACTGGCGGCGTGCCCAGCGGGCCAGCTTCTTGCCCTTGCCCTTCCACCAGTTGTCCTCGTCCTTGTCGTGGTGCAGGCGGAAGATGATGGCCACCAGCACGAACATGCCCATGACCACGTCGATCCAGGACCACAGCACCAGGGCGATGAGAACCGTCAGCCCGTTGACGATGATGGACGGAATCGCGAGGGTACGGAAGACCGTGCTGGCCAGGTAGCGCCGGTGGGACCTGGGGACGGACAGTGCGCGCACCATGTCAAAGCAGACACACACCACCACCACCGTCTGTCCGATGGCCAGCAGCATCTGGCCGGGAAGCGAGCCGCTGAACGCTGCCACCGACTCCATCCCCGGGCTCATCGGTGCCCCTCAAATGCAGGGCGGCAAGAATCGAAACCACACATGGAAAAACCCCCAGAAACTTTGGAACACTGCTGCTGATCCAGCAGTGGTTCCATTGAAGTTTCCGGGGGCTCCGGTGGTCACGAGTAGTGGGTACTCTAATTCCCGCCCGTACCCGTGGGGTGGTACTTACCTGCCGATGGCACGCGGCCGCCACAGCACCACGGCCTGCGACCGCGGGCGCGGACGCTGGCCACGCGCCAGGCTCACCACGTCGCCCGCAGCGCCCGCTGCGAAGATCCGGGCGTCCAGTGGCTGCCGGCGCCGGCCAAGTTCCTCGGTCAGTTCCGAAACCCTGCTCTGCAGGGCTGCCACCTGGTTCTCCAGCTCCAGGATCCGTTTGATCCCCTCCAGCGATACGCCCTCCTGGGACAACCGCTGGACCTCACGGAGCATGTTGATGTCCCGCTGCGAGTAGCGGCGGGACTTCCCTGGAGCGCGGCTGGGCGAGACGATGCCCAGGCGGTCGTACTGCCGGAGCGTCTGGGGGTGCATGTCCGCGAGTTCAGCCGCGACCGAGATCACGAAGATAGGCTGGTCAGCACTGACGTCCACAGCACACCTCCCCTGCTACAACCGGGCCTTGGCGGCCAGGCCCTCACGGACATCGGCTCCGGCCGTGGCTTCGGCAAACGCCTTGACCGCGGCTTCGGCTTCCTTGTTCAGGTTCTTGGGAACGGCGACGTCGATGGTCACCAGCAGGTCGCCGGTTCCCTTGGACGTCTTCACGCCTTTGCCTTTGACCCGCAAGGTGCGGCCCGACGGCGTACCGGCCGGCACACGGACCCGCACCTTTTCGCCGTCGATGGTGGGCACCTCGATGTCCGCTCCCAAAGCAGCCTCGGGGAAGGTGACGGGGACGTGGATGCGGAGGTTGTCGCCGTCGCGCGTGTAGAACGCATGCGGCTGGACGGCGACGGACACCACCAGGTCTCCATAGCCGGCGGCACCGGGCTGGCCCTTCCCCCGGACGCGGACCTTCTGGCCGTCCTTGATGCCGGCGGGCACGCGGACGTCGATCACTTCGCCGCTGGGTTCCCGCAGGCCGATGGTGGTGCCGCGGATGGCACCGGCGAAGGAAATGCTTGTGGAGGCTGTGCGGTCCGCACCCTTCTGCGGGGTGCGCTGGAATCCGGTCTGGCCGAAGCCGCCGCCGAACAGGTCAGCGAACTCCGGCGGGATGCCGCCCGCGGAGGGGTTGAACCCGCCCGCGTGCCGGCCGGTGTTGCCCGTGAACAGGCCACCGAACATGTCCTCGAACCCGGCGCTGCCAGCCCCGGCGCCGCCGGGGGCGAACCGTGCGCCGCTGCCCATGGCCCGGATGGCGTCATACTGCTGGCGCTCATCGGGATCCGAGAGCACGGAATAGGCCTCGGAGATATCCTTGAACTTCTTCTCCGAAGCAGCATTCCCCGCGTTGGTGTCCGGGTGGTGCTGTCTGGCGAGCTTCCGGTATGCCTTCTTGATGTCGGCGTCGGAAGCGTCCTTGGCGATACCAAGGATCGCGTAAAAGTCCTTGTCCACCCAATCCTGGCTAGCCAATGGCGTTTCCTTTCAAAAAGTTATGAGTCGGTGGTTGAGCCAACCGGAAATCGGCCGGCTCAACCACCGAAGGTAATGCTACGCAGGTACCGCGACGATGACCTGGGCTGCGCGGAGGACGCGTTCTCCTGACTTGTAGCCGGAACGGAGCACCTGGCTGACGGTGTCAACCTCGATGTCCTCGCCGGGCTGCTGGATCAGGGCCTCGTGGATCGTGGGATCGAACTCCACACCGGTCTCGTCGATGCGGACCAGGCCGTACGTCTTCAGCGCGTTCTCCAGCTTGGCGGCGATCGCGGCAAACGGTCCGTCGGCCAGGTCGCCGTGCTGGCGGGCTGCGTCGACGTCGTCCAGGACCGGAAGCAGGGAGTTCAGGACGCCGATGACGGCCATTTCCCCTGCCACGGCGCGGTCGCGTTCAACGCGCTTGCGGTAGTTGACGTACTCGGCCTGCAGCCGGAGGAGGTCGTTCCGCAGCTCGGCCGCCTCAGCGTTGGCCGAACCCGTTCCAGCAGCACCCTGCGCGACGGATTCTTCCGCCGGCACCTCGACGCCATTGAGGATCTCCTCAGCCTGGGCCAGGGCGTCGCCGTCGGAATCCGTGCCGGAAGCCGGACCTGCACCGTGGGAGCTGGTGCCCCCTTCAGGGTGCCGGGCCTGACCGGTCACCGGGTCGACCTTGCGGTTGTCCCGGATGACCGGTTCATGGCTGTCGCCCTGCTGGCCTGCGCGATCGTGGCCGGTGGAAGTGTGCTCTTCCTCGTTACCGTGATGGGGCATGGCTACTTCTTCGCTTCGTCTTCGTCGATGATCTCGGCGTCAACGATGTCCTCGTCGCCAGCTTTGTCACCCGGAGCTGATCCCGCAGCGCCTTCAGCACCTGCAGCGCCGGTGGCACCGTCCGGTGACCCGGCCTGGGCGTAGATGGCTTCGCCCAGCTTGCCCTGGGAAGCCTGCAGCTTCTCGAAGGCGGACTTCACGGCGGCGTCGTCGGTTCCCTCGAGTGCCTTCTTGAGGTTGTCGACGTCGGCCTGGACCTCGGTCTTGACCTCTTCAGGCAGCTTGTCGGCGTTGTCCGCAATCAGCTTGTCCACGGAGTAGGCCAGCTGCTCGGCCGTGTTGCGGGTGTCGGTTGCCTCGCGGCGGGCCTTGTCCTCGGCTGCGTGCTCCTCGGCGTCCCGGACCATGCGGTCGATGTCTTCCTTGGAGAGGCTGGAACCGCCGGTGATGGTCATGGACTGTTCCTTGCCCGTGCCCTTGTCCTTGGCGGACACGTGGACAATGCCGTTGGCGTCGATGTCGAAGGTGACCTCGATCTGCGGAATGCCGCGCGGAGCCGGCGCAATACCGGTCAGCTCGAACGTGCCCAGCGGTTTGTTGTCGCGGGTGAACTCGCGCTCGCCCTGGAAGACCTGGATTGCCACGGACGGCTGGTTGTCGTCGGCCGTGGTGAAGGTCTCGGACCGCTTGGTGGGGATGGCCGTGTTGCGCTCGATCAGGTGCGTCATCACACCGCCCTTGGTTTCGATGCCGAGGGACAGCGGGGTGACGTCGATCAGCAGGACGTCCTTGCGCTCACCCTTCAGGACACCGGCCTGCAGTGCTGCGCCAACAGCCACAACCTCGTCCGGGTTCACGCCCTTGTTCGGTTCCTTGCCGCCGGCGAGTTCCTTGACCAGGTCGTACACGGCGGGCATACGGGTGGAACCGCCCACCAGCACGATGTGGTCGATGTCGGAGAGCTTGATGCCGGCTTCCTTGATGACGTCGTGGAACGGCTTCTTGGTGCGCTCCAGCAGGTCCTTGGTGAGGTCCTGGAACTTGGCGCGGGTCAGCTGCTCGTCCAGGTGGACCGGGCCGTCGGGGGTGACGGACAGGTACTGGAGGGAAACGTTGGTGCTGGTGGAGGAGGAGAGTTCCTTCTTGGCCTGCTCAGCGGCTTCGCGGAGGCGCTGGAGGGCGATCTTGTCCTTGGACAGGTCCATGCCCTTGACCTTGAGTTGGTTGAGCAGGTAGTCGACGACGCGCTGGTCCCAGTCGTCGCCGCCCAGGCGGTTGTCACCGGCGGTGGCGCGGACCTGGATGGTGGAGAAGTTGTCTTCGTCCTTGCCGACTTCCAGCAGCGAGACGTCGAAGGTTCCGCCGCCGAGGTCGAAGACCAGGATGAGTTCGTCTTCCTTGCCCTTGTCCAGGCCGTAGGCCAGGGCTGCGGCAGTGGGCTCGTTGACGATGCGCAGGACGTTCAGGCCTGCAATCTCGCCGGCTTCCTTGGTTGCCTGGCGCTCGGCGTCGTTGAAGTACGCCGGAACGGTGATCACAGCGTCGGTGACCTTTTCACCCAGGTAGGACTCGGCGTCGTTCTTCAGCTTCATGAGGATACGCGCGGAGATTTCCTGCGGGGTGTACTTCTTCTCGTCAATGTTGACGGTCCAGTCCGTGCCCATGTGGCGCTTGACCGAGGCGATGGTGCGCTCGATGTTGTTGACGGCCTGGCGCTTGGCGATTTCGCCCACCAGGACTTCGCCGGACTTGGAGAATGCAACGACGGACGGCGTGGTGCGGCCACCCTCGGCGTTGGCAATAACGGTGGGCTCGCCACCTTCGAGAACGGAGACGACGGAGTTGGTGGTTCCGAGGTCAATACCTACTGCACGTGACATGTGTTGCTTCCTTCTTTCCTTGGCAACTGGTTGGCGCCCTCGTATTGAGCGTTCTGCACTCAACTTTACTCAGCACACGATTGATGTCAATACGAAGTTGAGTGATGTGCGCTCAACTTTGCCTGCCTGCAGCTTCAGGGATCCGCCAGGCTGCCAGCAATCACGCGGCTAACGCCGCTTAAACGCGGACGACGGCGGATCTCCGTTTTCGCTGTTGGAGAACCCGCCGCCGTGCTGCTGCGTGTTGCGGAGCTGCTTTCGCGGCCTCGCTACCTGTCGCTGTCCCGGCCGCCGTGCAGGGGACCGCCTTCCTCCGAGGTGGTGTTCACCTGGCCGTCCGTGACCCCGTCCCGGACTGCATCGGCTTCCCGGGCTGTACCGGACGTCCCGGCGTCGCCGTAGTCCCCGTCCGGGTACTCGCCGTCCTCAAGGTTCCCGGCGGGCTCTCCCACAGTCCCGGCATCACCGTAGTCACCGTCCACGTACTGCCCGCCCTCGCCTTCCAGCCCGGGGGCGGTGCTTCCCTTGCGGGGCTGCTCGGCCGGGGATTCCTGGTTCTCGGTCATGGTGCATCTCTCCTTTGAGTTCCGCGTCCATGCGGGCGCATGTGCAGTCTATCCAGCAGGCGTTTTGGCCAACAGGGCCTCATCCCGGTCCGGGCGTTCCTCAACCTCCTGCCGCCCCAGCTTGCTGGGCCACCAGATGCCGGGGCCGATGTCGTACGCCAGGGCGGGCACCAGCAGGGACCTCACCAGCACGGTGTCCAGCAGCACACCGAAGGCCACAATGAACGCCAGCTGCACCAGGAACATGATGGGGATGACGCCCAGGGCGGCGAAGGTGGCAGCCAGGACCACGCCGGCGGACGTAATCACCCCGCCGGTGACGCCCAGGCCGCGAAGAATGCCCGGACGGGTGCCGTGCTTCAGCGATTCCTCACGGACCCGGCTCATGAGGAAGATGTTGTAATCCACACCGAGTGCCACCAGGAACACGAAACCGAACAGCGGAACAGTGGCATCAGCGCCCGGGAAACCGAGGATGTTGTTGAACACAACGGCCGAAACACCCATTGCTGCCGCGTAGGAGAGCACCACCGAGAGCACCAGCAGCACCGGCGCCAGGACGGAGCGAAGCAGCAGCATCAGGATGAAGAGGATGACCACCAGGACCACGGGGATAATGATCACCAGGTCACGCTGGGCGGTGGTGTTCGTATCCAGCGCCGTCGCGGTCACGCCGCCCACCAGGGCGTCCGGGTCCACGGCCTTCACGTCCTCGCGCAGGGCCTTCACCGCTTCCTCGGCCTCCAGGGAGTCCGCTGCGGAATTCAGGGTGGCGTTGATAAGCACCTTGCCGTCGCGGACGTCGGGAGCGCTGGGAGCGCCGGGAGCCCCGGTGATGGGCACGCTGCCCTGGGCCAGCAGGTAGGCGTCCCCTACGCCGTCGGCCGCCTTCACCGTGTCAAGCACCTCCTGCGCCTTGCCCTGGTCCGCAACCACGACGGCGGGGCTGCCGCTGCCGGCGTCGAAGTGGCGCGCCAGGGCGTCCTGGCCGTCCACGGCGTTGGAGGCGGTGAGGATGACGTCTGTCTGCGGGACGCCGTTGGCTTTGAGCTGCAGGACGCCGGCCGAGGCTACCAGCAACAGCAGGACGGAGGCGATCCACACCGTACGCGGGCGCCGGGAGACCAGGGATCCGGTGGCCCGCCACAGTCCCTTCTGGCCCTCCAGCCCCGTCACCAGTTCGGGTTCGCGGTCTTCCGCCGGGACCAGCTTGGGGCGGAACGGCCAGAATGCCGCCCGGCCCAGGAGCGCCATCAGCGCCGGCAGCAGCGTGAGGGCTGCGAACAGGGAGCAAAGAATGCCGGCAGCAGCCACGGGGCCAAGGGCCTTGTTGGAGTTCAGGTCGGAGAAGAGCAGGCACAGCAGGGCGATGATCACGGTGGCGCCGGAGGCCAGGATCGGCTCGAAGGATGCCTTCCAGGCGGTGATGACGGCTGCGGTGCGGTTGGCGGTGTGGGTCAGGGCCTCGCGGAACCGTGCCACGTAGAGCAGTGCGTAGTCCGTTGCCGCGCCGATGACCAGGATGGACAGGATGCCCTGGCTTTGGCCGTTCAGCTGGATCCACCCGGCCTTGGCCATGCCGAAGACCAGCAGGATGGCCGCGCACAACGCAAAGACGGAGGTCAGGAGCACCATGATGGGCAACAGCAGTGAGCGGTAAACGATCAGGAGGATCACGAACACCGCGGCCAGGGCCACCAGGAGGAGGATTCCGTCAATTCCGGCGAAGGCCGCTGTGAGGTCCGCCGCGAGTCCGGCCGGGCCGGTCACAAAGGTCTGCATTCCTTCCGGCGCAGACTCTGCCACGGTGTCCCGCAGCTCCTGGACGGCCTCCTTGACTTCCACGGACGAATCGATCGGCGCGATGAACTGGACCGCCTTGCCATCCTCGGAAGGAATCGGGCCCACCACTGCGCTGCCAAGCTGCAGCCCTTCCAGCTCCGCCTTGAGGCCTGCCACTTCCCCGAGCTGGGCCGGGGTGAAGGCCTCATCGCTCTCGATCACGATTACGCCGGGCACTTCGTCAGAGTCCCGGAACTTCGCCTGCCAGTCCTGGGCGGCCGTGGCCTCGGCGCTGGCGGGCAGGAAGGAAGCCTGGTCGTTGGATGAAACCTCTTCGAGACGGCCAAAAGTGGGACCCCCGACGCCGGCGAGCGCCAGCCACGTCAGGACCAGGATGACGGGGAGCAGCCAGCGCAGCCAGAACGGGACGCGTTCCGTTCCTGCGGATTTGTGTTTCATGATGCCTTCCGGACGACGGGCGGGGAGTAGAGTTGGTTCCATACTAGAGTATCTCCATCATAGAGATAAGCGGCTGGCTAGCTTTTTATTGATTCCACCGATAGCCAGGGGCCCCAGCCGCTGAAGTAATATCCGTCAGTACGCAACGCGCGGTTGCACTGCGACCAGCCAGGCAAAGAGACAACCGGGAGGTGGACATGGCAGAAGGCACCGGCCCGGCACCGCAGGGCGGCCCTCCCGGGACTGCGGGCGGGCCCCACCCCCTGGTCCGCCTCCTGCAGGAATTCACGCTCGAAGCCAACCGCTACGTGGATACAGCAGGCGGCCGCAAGGACATGCACCGGACAGACCTCAACGCGCTGGCCGTCATCATGCGCCACACCGCCAAGGGGAATGTGGTCACGCCGGGGCTCCTGCGCAAGGAGCTGCACCTCAGCTCCCCCGCCACCACCGCCCTCATTGACCGGCTGGACCATTCCGGACACGTGACACGTGAGCGGCACAGTTCGGACCGCCGTCAGGTCCAGCTCAGGATGACCCCTAAGGCCTTCCAGGAGGGCGGCGCCATCTTCGCTCCGCTGGCCCGCCAGATGGGCAGCGCCATGGCCGGGTTCTCGGCTGACGAGCTGGAGACTGTCACCCGGTTCATGACCGCCATGGTGGAGGCCACGATTGCTGCGCGCGAAGAGTCTTCCGCCGGCCGGCCGGACACCCCCGCCCCACCCAACTAGGTAGCAGCACATGTCGTTTTGAGGGTCAAAAGGACACGTGCTGCTACCTGGTTGGGGGTAGCGTTTGGTTATGAGTGCGCAGCAGCCTGAAGACGACGTTTACACGCACGGCCACCACGAATCCGTGGTCCGCGCCCATGCCGCCCGGACCGCCGAGAATTCGGCAGCGTTCGTCCTGCCGCACCTCACACCCGGAGCCAGCGTGCTCGACGTCGGCTGCGGCCCGGGCACCATTACCTGCGACTTCGCCGTCCTGGTGGCGCCGGGCAAGGTCACGGGCCTGGACCGGTCACCGGACATCATCGCCCAGGCAAAGGCGCTCGCCATGGAACGAGAAGTTTCCAACGTGGAGTTCGTGGCCGGCAATATCTACGACCTGGACTTTGATGATGAGACGTTCGACGTCGTCCACGCCCACCAGGTGCTCCAGCACCTTACGGACCCGGTGGAGGCGCTGCGTGAGATGCGGCGGGTCGCCAAGCCCGGCGGCATCGTTGCCGTGCGCGACGCCGATTTCCACGGCATGAGCTGGTACCCCGCCATTCCGGAACTGGACGAGTGGATGGAGCTCTACCAGCGCATCGCGCGGCGCAACGGGGCGGAACCCGACGCCGGCCGCCGGCTGGTCAGCTGGGCGCAGGCGGCCGGCTTTAGCGACGTGGCACCCTCCAGCAGCAACTGGCTTTATGCCACAAGCCAGCAGCGGCGGTGGCAGGCGCGCGTGTGGGGGGAACGCGTGCTTCATTCCGCCTTCGCGGAGCAGGCGCTGGAATACGGCTTCGCCAATCCCGCTGACCTGGCCCGGATCTCGGCCGGGTGGCACCGCTGGGGTTCCACCGACGACGGCTGGTTCCTGATCCCTAACGGTGAGGTCATCGCCCGGGCTTGAGCCGGTACTTGTCCAGGCGGCCGCACTCGCAGCACGGCAGTTATGGCCCGCAAGCAGGGCAAACAGGTCATGAGGCGGCGTCAACGGCCACTAAACTTGGATGGTGCAATTCTCCCTGTGGCTCGCCCTGGTGGGCGCCGGAACACTGATCAGCTTCACGCCCGGCGCCGGAGCCATCAACACCATGAGCAATTCCCTGAATGCCGGGTTCCGCCGGTCCATCTGGGGCATCCTGGGACAACAGGCAGCACTGGTGATCCACGTGGTGATCGTGGCGCTCGGCGTGGGCGTCCTGGTGGCAAGCTCTCCCGTCGCCTTCAACGTCATCCGCTTTGCCGGCGCCGCCTACCTGGTATACCTGGGCATCAGGCAGTTCCTGAGCAAGCCGAATGTCGAAGAGCAGCAATCCGCCGCCCTCCGGAACGAACCTGCCTGGTCCATCTTCCGCCGGGGGTTGTGGGTAAACCTGCTCAACCCCAAGGCCATCATTTTCTTCCTGGCGTTCATGCCCCAGTTCATCAGGCCTGAACAGCCGCTCCTCGCCCAGTACGCCGTGCTGACGGCCACGATTATCGGCATCGACATCCTGGTGATGTGGTTCTTCTTCGCGGCAGCCGCCCGGTCCTTCCAGCGGTTTACGCATTCGGCGCGTGGACAAATGGTCCTCAGCAAGGTCTTTGGGGTGCTCTTTGTCGGCGTCGGCATCCTCCTGGCCGTAATGCACTAGGGCCCCGTTCAAGTACCTACCGTGACGGAATTAGAAAACCTATTTACAAATCCGTCACGCAATATGAATGTGATCTCTGGCCAATCCGGCCGATAGCGCGCATGCTTAGTTTCATGAACTCAGCGTCGAGCCCATACCGCGTCATCGCCGTCTGCACCGGCAACATCTGCCGGTCCCCAATGGCTGAGCTCATGCTCGCCGCGGCCCTTGAACGCGAGGGGCTGGACGGTTTAGTAAGGGTGGACTCGGCAGGAACCACGGGCTATGAGGCCGGACGCCCCATTGACCCCCGGGCCGCCCGCAGGCTCGCGGCCACCCAGCTTGGATCAGAGCAACACATCGCCCGCGAATGGGAGCTGGACTGGTTCCAGTCCAGGGACCTGATCCTTGCGCTGGATATCGACCACTACGCCTGGCTCAGCCAAGCCGCTCCGGACCAGGAGTCACTGGAAAAGATCCGCATGCTCCGCAGCTTCGATCCCGCCATGGCCGGCCTGGACCTCCTGGACCAGGGCATCGAGGACCCCTGGTACGGCGGACACGCGGACTTCGACGCCGTCTGGCACCAGATCCATGCAGCACTCCCCGGAATCGTGGACCACATCAAGTCCACAGTCCTGGGCAGGGCGGAACTGCAGCGGCAGGACCGCTGACCCAAAGTCCGGCACACGACCTTGGTTTGTAATTGAGAATGATTCTCAACTAGTCTGGGCGCATGGAGCTCATCGTTGTCACTTCCCTGGATGCCCTTTGCCGCCAGCAGGCCTGCGAGGACCTGGCGGCTGCCCGCCCCGGAAGCATCGTGGTCCTTCACGACCTGCTGGAAAACGGGACGGTGGTCCGGCGGACTTTTACCGGGGCCGGCGAGATTGAACGCGGGGAGTCCTTCCTGGAGCACGGATGCCTGAGCTGCGCCGTCCGTCTGGACCTGGTGCCCGGCATTGAACGCCGCATCCAGGACAGCCCGGGCAAGGGAACCCCTGGTCCCATCATCATCGGGCTGGCACCGGCCACCCCTGCGCACGCCGCCATCACTGCGCTCAACGAAAACCTCGCGGACCGTGCCACCGTCTCTTCTGTGATCCTCGCGCTGGCTCCGGATGCCCTGGAGGACCACATCTGGGACGCCCATACCCTGTACGAATCCGGCTTCACGCCGATGGTGGAGGATGAGCGGACGCCCGGCGAATGCCTCATCGGCGAACTGGCCTTTGCGGACACCGTCCTGGTGACCGAACCGGAGATCGTGCCACCGGACCCGGAGGGCCGGGAGCGGGGCCTGCACCTGGTCCGACAGCTTGCGCCCCACGCGGACCTGGCGGCCAGCGCAGGTGAGGTCCGCCCGGGACGTCACCACTACCTGGGC
Source organism: Pseudarthrobacter sp. NCCP-2145 (assembly GCF_023708005.1). NCBI lineage: Bacteria > Bacillati > Actinomycetota > Actinomycetes > Micrococcales > Micrococcaceae > Pseudarthrobacter > Pseudarthrobacter sp. NCCP-2145. Next base: position 31,604 of record NZ_BRCG01000014.1, read on the forward strand.
TCACTGGCCCGGACTGCCCCCGGAACAGCGCCCTCCGATACAGTGCCCTCCGGAACGGTGCCTGGGACGGACGCAGAACGGACCGGGGGCGCAGGAACCCGGGATGCTTCGCCGTTCACGACGGTTGTCCAGCGCGTCGAACGGCCTCTGCACCCCGGACGTTTCCGGCAGGCCCTGGCAACCCTGGCAGAAGGCTGCTGCGTGGTGCGCGGCCACCTCTGGATTGCCTCGGCGCCGGAATGCCGCATTGCCATCCAGGGCGTCGGCCCCCGTATCTGGCTCGAGAATACCGGGGCGTGGGACGACGTTCCCGCCACGCGAGTTCCGGCCGGCAACGGAATGCCGGCACCTGCCGGCACGGTTATCACGGCCACCGGCGAGGACCTCGACGCGGCGGAATTCGGGCACCTCCTCACTTCCTGCCAGCTCACGGACGAGGAACTGGCATCAGGCAAGAACCTGCACGACCCCTTCGGCCTTGAACAGGCCGGCTGAGCTCCATTTCCCCAACCAGTACCAACAATCCAACCAACCCACCAGGAGCACATCATGAAAGTCCGCAACTCACTTCGCGCATTGAAGAAGATCCCGGGAGCCCAGATCGTCCGGCGCCGCGGCCGTACGTTCGTGATTAACAAGAAGAACCCGCGGATGAAAGCCCGGCAGGGATAAAGGTACGCTCTACTCCATGAGCCCAGCCCCCGTCATCATCGCCATTGACGGACGTTCCGGCGCTGGGAAGACGACGCTCGCCGTCGAACTGGCCGCCAGGCTGCGCGCCCACCACAAGGTGTCCCTGTTTCATCTCGAGGACATATACCCCGGCTGGAATGGACTCGCGGCAGGCATCGAGAGGTATGTTTCCACGGTGCTCGCGCCCCTGAGCCGCGGGGAGGCCGCCTCCTGGGTCTGCTGGGACTGGGAGAACCATGACGACGGCGAACCCAGGGTGACGCTTCCGGCAGAGATCGTCATTGTGGAGGGCGTGGGGGCGGCGGCAGCCGCAGCCCGCCCCCTGCTGAGCGCGGTGATCTGGGCCGAGGCTCCGGACGACGTGCGCCGGACCCGTGCGCTGGACCGGGATGGCGAAACCTATGAGCCGTTCTGGGACCAGTGGGCGGCGCAGGAAGAGGAATGGCTCGCGGCGGACAAGGTCCCCCTTGATGCCGAAGTCCGCGTGCTGAACCCCGCCGACGGCTCGGCACCGGCTGACGTGCTGCAGGTCCTCCCCTACCTTCCCTCGCTGGCGCCTGCCCTGGCGCCAGAGCTGTCAGCGCGCCGGGGACTGCGCCTCCGCGCGGAACGGCTGAACGTCCGTCCGGACGCCGCGGGACTCTTCGGTTCCCTGTATGGCCGTTCGGCCAACGCCGTCTGGCTGGACTCCTCAAACGCGGGTGCCCCGGACACGGAGGCCGGGGAGGCTGCGGAGCGCAGCCGGTTCAGCATCATGGCTGACGACGGCGGCACGTTCGGCCAGTCGGTAACGCACCGTTCAGGCCACAGCCTGCTGAGCGCGGGGTGCGCCACCGCCACCGTGCAGGGCCCCTTCTTCCGTTGGCTGGACACCGTGTGGGGGCTCTCCGCCGTTGAGATTCCCGAGGCGTACCCCGGCGGCTTCGCGCTCGGCTGGCTCGGCTGCCTGGGCTACGAACTCAAGCGCGAGACCGGCGGCACCGACCTTCCCGCCCCCACCCCCGATGCCGCGCTCATCTTCGCCGGCAGGGCCGTGGTCCTGGACCATGCGGAAGGAGCCGCCTGGCTCCTGGCACTTGACGCCCCCGACGCCGATGACTGGCTGGTCCAGGCGCGGGCCGCCGTGGAAACCGCCGGGCGGGCCGCCGTGGAAACCGCCGGGGCGGCAGCGCAAGCCGGCGGCAGCACCGGCGTCGTGCTCCCGGCGGCGGCGGCGTTCCGCAGCCGGGACACCCGCGCGGAGTACCTGGCCAAAATCTCCGCGGCGCAGCACCAGATCGGCGAGGGGAACTCCTACGAGGTCTGCCTGACCACTGCCCTGTCGGCGGACATTCCGGCAGATGCCCTGGATCCATGGCCCACGTACCTGGCGCTGCGCCGCAGGAATCCCGCACCCTTTGCCAGTTACCTGCGCCTGGGCAGCCTCACGGTGGCCAGCACCTCGCCCGAGCGTTTCCTGAAGATCGCGGCCGACGGCGGGATGCGCGCCGAGCCCATCAAGGGAACCCGCCGCCGGGCTGCCGACCCCGCGGAGGACGCCCGGCTGCGCACGGACCTTGCCACAGCGTTGAAGGACCGCGCCGAAAACATCATGATCGTGGACCTGCTCCGCAATGACCTCAGCCACTTCGCCATCCCCGGCTCGGTGACCGTCAGCAGGCTCTGCGCCATTGAAAGCTACGCCACCGTCCACCAGATGGTGAGCACCATTGACGCGCAGCTGAAGCCCGGTTCCTCCCGGGCCGAGGCCGTGGCCGCCTGCTTCCCCGCCGGATCCATGACCGGCGCACCCAAGATCAGCACCATGGCCATCCTGGACGGCCTGGAAGGCGCCGCCCGCGGGGTTTACTCGGGAGCGATCGGCTACTTTTCGTTGAATGGAGCCACGGACCTCGCCGTTGCGATCCGGACCCTGGTGATCAACGCCCGGGGCGACGGAACGGCGGAACTGACGCTCGGCGTCGGCGGTGCCATCACCGCGGATTCAGATCCGGAGGACGAGTACCAGGAAATCCGCACCAAGGCGTTCGGCGTCCTCTCCACCCTGGGAGCGGACTTCCCGGATGCCTGACCACAGGAGTTCTTACTGGACGGTGGCGGTCAGCCTGGCCACGTTGTCCACGTAGCGGGCCGCCAGGGGCCGGTTGATCCAGTCCGTCAGCTTGAGCTCGTGGGAGATGTCCCGGTACGTGTCCTCCACGGCCCGCATCTTGGTGACGATGTCCTCGCCCAGCAGCATCACGGACACTTCCATGTTCAGGGAGAAGGAGCGCATGTCCATGTTGCTGGAGCCGAGGACCGCCACCTCGTCGTCGATGGTGAAATGCTTGGCATGGAGCACAAACGGGGCCTTGTAGAGGTAGATCCGGACGCCGGCCTCCAGCAGGGCCTCGTAGTAGGACCGCTGGGCGTGGTGCACCAGGAACTGGTCACCCTTCTCGGACACGAACAGCTCCACCTCCACGCCGCGCTGGGCAGCTGTGGTGATGGCATAGAGCAGGGAGTCGTCCGGCACAAAGTAGGGGCTGCAGATGGAAATCCGGTGCTGGGCCGAGTAGATCAGGGTGTTGAACAGGCGCAGGTTGTTCTCGGTGATGAACCCCGGGCCGCTGGGAACCACCTGGGCGGTGACGTTCCCCGGCTCCGGGTTGGCCGGGAGCTGCAGCTGGTGCTCCAGCGATTCGTCCGTTTCGCTGAGCCAGTCGGTGGCAAAAACAACGTTCAGCGTGGTGACGATGGGCCCGCGCAGGCAGGCCATCAGCTCCACCCATTCCCGGCCTGCCTTGCGGTGCCGGGGGTTGTTATAGGAAGGCTCAATCAGGTTTTGCGACCCCGTGAAGGCAATTTCGCCGTCGATCACCATGATCTTCCGGTGGTTGCGGAGGTCCGGCCGGCGCCACTGGCCATGGATGGGCAGCAGCGGCAGCATCCGCTTCCACTGGATCTTGCCGGCGCGCAGCCGCTTCAGCAGTTTCCTGTAGCCCTGCACCCTGAGCGTGCCGATGTGGTCGAACAGCACGCGGACTTCCACGCCCCGTTCCGCTGCTTCCTCCATGGCCGTCAGGAGCTCGTCGGTTATATGGTCCGTGCTCATGATGTAAAACTCGGCGTTGACGAACTTCTTCGCCTTGCGGACGGCGTTGGTCATTTCCAGGATGGAATCCGGATAGCCAGGGATGAGGTCCACCGAGTTGCCGTCCACCATGGGGAGGGACCCCAGCCTGCGGTTCAGTTCCCCGGCGGACTTGACCCACTCGGGGCCCGGGTAGTCGCTTTCGACGTCGGCAAGGGACGAGATCCCGGCCCGCACCCTTTCGTTGACCTGCTGCTGCTGCTCCCGCCGGCGGCTGGACAGTTTGAAGTTGCCGAACAGGAGGAACAGGATGATGCCCACGAACGGGACGAAGAAGATGCCCAGCAGCCAGGCCATGGCCGTGGTGGGCCGCCTGTTGCCTGGAATGATGCCCACAGCCAGCACCCTGATCACCAGGTCGGCGATACCCAGCACCACAACCACCCACCCTGGAGCGGTGCCGGCAAGCGAAAATGGCCACAACACGTGAGATTACCCCCGGAAAAATGAGCTCCGGCGGACGGTTTCCGGCCGGGGCACTCCGCCCAGCTTATCGGTGGGGTGCCGCACTAAGCTGGACCCATGACCTCTCCTGTGCCCGTGGTTCTCGTTTTCCTGGATCCCGCCTTCCCCGGCGGCCGGCTGGCTGACGCCTCGCAGCCGCAGCTGATGGTGACAGACCAGGGGGCCACCCGGGGCGACGGCGTCTTCGAGACCATGCTGGCGGTGGGCGGCAACGTCCGGAAAATCCAGGCCCACCTGGACCGCCTGGCCGGCTCCGCAGACGCGCTTGACCTTGCCATTCCGGGGCAGGACGAGTGGCGCCGCGCCATTGCCACCGCGCTGTCCGAGCACCGGGTCCAGAACCCTGCCCCGGCCGGGTACGAACTGGTGGTAAAACTCGTGGTGACCCGCGGCGCGGAGGGCGCAACCGCCCCCAACTGCTGGGTCCAGGTCTCGCCTGTGGGCGCAGGCGCCCGCCGGCAGCGCGAAACCGGGATCGACGTGATCCTCCTGGACCGCGGCTACGACAGCGACGCCGCCGAGCGTGCACCCTGGCTGCTGCTGGGCGCCAAGACACTCTCCTATGCCGTCAACATGGCCGCCCTGCGCCACGCCCGCAAGCAGGGCGCGGACGACGTCATCTTCATCTCCTCGGACGGCAGGGTCCTGGAGGGCCCCACGTCCACCGTGCTGCTGGCCCACGTGGAAAAGGCCGACGACGGCACGTCAGTGAAGCGCCTGATCACGCCCCAGCTGGACAGCGGGATCCTCCCCGGAACGTCGCAGGGGGCGCTGTTCACCGCAGCCAAGGCAGCCGGCTGGGAACTTGGATACGGCCCGCTGGAGCCCCAGGACCTGCTGGACGCCGACGCTGTGTGGCTGATCTCCAGTGTCCGCCTGCTGGCGCCGGTCAACCACATCGACGGCAAGCCGGTCGGCACTCCGTCCGTGCAGAAGGAGCTCACGGCGGAACTGAACGAGCTGTTCGCGGGCATCCAGTAGGCCGGCCCGTGATTCGGGCCGTTGCACTCTAGGTTCCGCAGGGACAGTGGCCGTAAGGTGTGGTTCATGGACTCGCAGACGCAGCCGGATGGCACCCTGACCTTTGACGAATGCTGGGAACTCCTGGCCAATGACACAGTCGGCCGCCTTGCCGTGGTGGTTGACGGCCACCCCGAGATCTTCCCGATCAACTACGTGGTGCACCGCCGAAGCATCGCCTTCCGGACAGCCGGCGTCACCAAATTGTGGAGCGCCCTGTCCGAACGCCCTGCAGCCCTGGAAATCGACGGCTACGATCCCCACACCGAAGAGGCGTGGAGCGTGGTGCTGCGCGGGGACACCCAGGTCATCGAGGACCAGGCGGACAAGGACGCCGTGGACAGCCTGGGCCTTGAGCCGTGGCAGCCGGGCGAAAAAGCGAACTACATCCGGCTCTCAGCCCGCGCGCTGACGGGCCGCCGCTTCAAGGTGAACCGCCCGGATGTCTGGGCCACCCGCGCGCAGGACAAGCGCCGCGCTTCCTTTGAATAGGTGCTTCCAAGGCTTTCCGGCGGCAGGAAATTTTGCGGCGCCGGATGGGCAGTTGCGGACGGTGGCTGACGGTTGGGGATGGATAATCCAGACGCTTGCTAGATTGGTTGTCTACGGGTAAAGTCTACGTTGTAGATGCGGCAGTGACACCTTCATCCACACTCCATTGCCCCGTGCACGGCATTGAGGTTAGCTGCTGTAGCCGAACGGCAGTACCACCGCACTTAGCGAAGGGAAGCCGTCTTGGCACATTCGCAGTTCGACCTCTTTCTCAAAGAAGCCACCTACCTCGACCAGGCCTCGGAATCCACGCTGGACCGCGACCGCCTGTACGGCCTGTACACAAGCTGGTGCTTCATCAACCAGCAGAAGCCCGGACCGGAATCCGAGTTCTGGGCCGCCATGAGCCACCGCAGGATTGCTACCGGCCACAACGGGCTGCGCATGAAGGGCCCCGCTGCCGCCGATTACATCCTGGCCAGCTACCCCGGGCTCGTGTAAGAAGCCGCAGTAGGCAGGTCACGGCGTGGACCACGTGCTTTCGGGCACGGGGTCCACGCCGCTCCTGTATCCGGGGACTCTGCGGGCCTCTACCTGCCGCCGGATGCCGGGTAGGCCGCGTCCACCTCCACTTCCACGAGCCATCCGTTGACCGGCAGGTTCTCGATTTCCAGGGCAAAGCGTGAGGGCCTTGCAGGGTTCACCACAAAAGGCTCTGCTGGCGCCGCGGAGCCCAGCGGAACCTTCACGGCAGAACCGTCGGCGAGGCTGGTGTTCGCAAAGTACTGCCGGTACGCCCGGTTCCAGCCGTCAAAGTCGGCCTTTTCCGCACCGGCGGGGTTCTGGAGGAAAACGCGCATGGTGATGACGTCGTCGTAATCCAATCCTGCCTGTGCAAGGTTCTCGCCGATCCGGCGGAGGGCGTTGATGCCCTGCGCTTCGGTAATGGTGACGCCGGGCGGAAGGACACCTCCCGGGAACACGCCCGTGTCCACGTAGCGCTGCTCACTGCCGGCGGGGGCGGCTGTGTTCAAGGCAGACGGCCCCAGCCCGCTGCTCTTGTAGATGGCGGTGTTCGCACCGATGGCCACGCCGCTGGCGATCATCGGGTTGTCCTGGCCGGCTGGGAGGTTGGACACTGTGGTTCCGGGTTTTGGTGCGGTGAGGTCCTGGAACACTGCAGGAGCCGCGAAAGCGGCGGTTGCGGTGAGGCTTATGCCGGCGATGCCGGCACCGATCAGGGCGAGTCTGCGGCGGAGCATGGGCTTCTTTTCTGTCGAGGTGCGGGTACTGGCGGGGGTTGCGGCGCTCATCCGGCCACCATTGCCGCTGCCCGGGTGTGCAGGGCGGTGACGGCTGCACGGGCGGAGGTCATGGCACCGTGCTGCCAGGCGATGGCGTGGCTGAGGTGGTCGCCGGCGAAGTAGATGTTGCCGGACGGCTCCAGCAGCCTGGCGTATTTGGCATCGGTCTGTGAGGGCCAGCCCACCCAGGCACCTTCGGAAAAGGCGGTGCTGCCCCAGTCCACCGAGAACGACGCCGCAACGTCCTTCCGGTACACGTCACCATGGATCCGTGCCCCTTGGTCGAGGGCGCGGCCCAGGCGCTTCTCCGGGCTGAGTTCCTTGTAGACGCGCGCGCTGGCACCTGTGTTGTAGTAGCCCACCATGGTGCCGCGCTGCCCGTGGAACCCGGTGGACGGGTACCACATGTTGCCGAGGTCGATGTTGGTGTTGGTGATGCCGCCGTAGATCCGGTGGTCCTCCTCCCACCAGCGGCGTGAGTACTCGATGCCGATCTTGCCGGCGTCGCTGGGGCTGGCAAATTTCAGGGCGTCGATGACGTCCGCGGGGAGGTTGCCCGGGTTGGTGTACTCCACCGAAACGCCGGCTGCAGTGTTGTTCATGGAGAGGACCTGGGCTCCGTACACGAATTTGTCCTTGCCGATGGCTGACTCGAACGCGTACGGGATGCGGTCCATGCCGCCCACGGGCTGGAACATCATCATGGCCTGGTCCCAGCCGAATTCGAAAGAGAAGTAGTTGCCCACACCGCTGGCGAAAACGTCGGACAGGGCATCCGGCGCCAGGGGCGTGCCCGCTTCCAGGCCGGCCCCCGGAGCCACGGAGTATCCCTTGCGGCCGGTGCCGGTGTACTTGAAGCTCGCCGCGGCATCTCCTGGCACTTTATTGCCAATGGCACCGAAGCTCTTCAGGAAGGAGATCAGGTTCTCCTTGTCCGCTGCGCTCATGTAGCTGTCCAGGGCACCCTGGTCGGTGGCTTTGGCCAGCAGCTCGGAGACGTACCCGTAAACGTCAGCCTTGGCAGCGCGGTGCCGGATGGGGGTGTTGGAGAGCTTGCTGCTGCCTCCACGGAAAAGGTAGCCGTCCGCATTCTGGTTGGTGAAGGGCTCGATGGCCACCCCGAGTTCCTTGCAGTAGTCCAAGGTGATGTGGTGCTGCGGGATGCGGCCCGGCCCGGCGTTCATGTACTGGTCCTTCGAGAAGGTGGCCCGCTGCGTGATTCCGCGCAGATCCGTCTCTTCGGTCCCGCCGCGCACTGTCCAGTTGCGCCCGCCCGGACGCATCCGTGCCTCAAGGATCGTGACCTTGTAGCCGGCCTTGCCCAGTTCGTACGCCGTGGTCAGGCCTGCGATTCCCCCGCCCAGGATCACCACGCTCTTGCCCTTGCCCTGCAGGTCGTCGGCGCGGGGCGCGGCGAACGCAGGAGCTGCAGGATCCGGGGCAAGGCCCATGGCCGCCATCGTCTGGTACATCACCCCGGCTCCCCCCACCATTCCCACATAGCGGAGGAAGTTCCTGCGAGTAGCATCTGTCATGTTGTTCCCTTTCACCGGAGTGTTACACGGTGAGCGTAGGGATGAAATGTTTCGTCAAATGCTGTGACGGTATGGGTGTTGTGGCATTTGCATTTCAGTCACGTCAACGCTGCTCCTGCCCAGGGAGCACCTGCCCTGAAAGGTGCCTGGTACATGGCTGGCAGCAGCGCCTACCTGCGCGAAGGACTCCTCATGCGGTTACTCGAAGACTCGGATGCGGCCGCCCTGGCCCGGGCCTATCAGCGCAATCGGGGGCTCCTGGCGCCGTGGGAGCCGAAACGCACTGACAGCTTCTTCACCAGCGGGCACCAGGCGGACACCATCCGCGCCAAGCTCGCCCAGCACGCGTTGGGCACCGAAGTCCCTTGGGTCCTGGTCCAAGAAGAGGACGACGGCGGAGGCAGAGTGCGCGCAGGCCAGCGAACCGGGCGCGTGGTGGGGGCAGTGACGCTGACGGGAATCGTCCGCGGCCCCTTCCTCAGCGCCAACCTGGGCTACTGGGTGGACCACGAACTCACCGGGCAAGGGATCGGCACTGCCGCCGTTCTCCACGCAGCCAGCTACGCCCGGACGGCGCTTGGACTGCACCGAATCCAGGCGGCAACCCTGCTCCACAACACAGCGTCGCGGCGGATCCTGCAGCGGGCAGGGTTCCGGGAGATCGGGGTTGCTCCGGACTACCTGAAGATCGCAGGGCAGTGGCAGGACCACCTGCTCCACCAGCTGATCCTGCCGCACTCCTGAGCACCGCGCGTCAGCCCCCGGCAGGAGCGCACGGGCTGCGGTGGCCGGGGCATCCTCAGGTAGGGATGATCCTGAAGAGAAACCGCGTGCGCACCATCGCCCAGAGGAGTCCCAGCACCACGGCGTAGGCCAGGGTGTTGATGAGGATGTTATCTTGCTGGAGGGCCGGGATGTTGGCGATGACGGCGATGAGAACCACATGCATGATGAACACATAGAGGGTGGCGCGGCCCAACGGGACCAGGAACCAGCCCAGGGCGCGCTGTACCGGTTTCCAGTACGCGGTGAGGAAGGCATAGGCCGCCACCACCAGGACCAGGACGTTGAGCAGCCGGCCCGGGGCAAGGTAGGTGCGCCCGAAGAAGAGGTCGTACATGGCCCGGTATGCGGTGTCCGGAATGATGGCAAGGCGGACGTCATACCCGTTGGCGAGGTACGGGTTGCCCCAGGATACGAAGGCGAACGCGAAGGCCAGGGCGGTGCAGGCCACCACCACCCAGGTGTGCGCTGAAAGCCAGGCCACGATGCTCCGCCGGTGGAACCCGGCCGCCAAGCCGATGACGAACAGCACCTGCCACACCAGCAAGGGGAAGGAATCCTCGAACTGTGACGGCAGGAGCCGGAAACGCGTCACCGTACCCACCGCGTATACGGCCAGCGATGCCGCCAGCACCCAGACAGCCTTGCCGCGGTTGAGGGCGGCCAGGATCAGCGGGCTGGCCAGCAGCAGCACCACATAGAGGCCCATCACGTTGAACTGCCAAGGCCCGAACTGGAGCAGCAGGATGGCGGGAAGCACCTGCGCCGGAACGGGAAACTGGAACAGCGTTTCCATACCCGCGTAAAGGTCGTAGGTGCGTCCTGCCCCTTCGTGCCCCGCTCCGCCGGTGCCCTGGTCCACGAAGGTTGTGAGCGCGTCGGTCCGGAAGGCCGGCAGCAGCGACAGCAGGAAGACGCCCACCAGCACCACCAGCGCCGTTACGTAGAGCTTGCCTGCCCGGCGCGAGGTGAGGTCCACCACCGTTCCAAAATCGTCCTTCGCCCTGGGCCCATACACCATGCCCACCACCAGGCCGGAGAACAGAACGAACAGCTCGGCACCCGAAACGAAGCCCACCGCTTCCTGGGTCAGGAGCTGGAACAGCGACACCATGCCCAGGTGGTTCACCACCACGAACACGATGGCCAGGCCACGGAGCAGGTCCACGCGTGAGTCCCTGCTGGAAGGGTCGCTGTAGCCCCACGCCGTGACCGCACCCAGCCTGGCGGGGAGTTGCCACAGCGCCACCAGGAGGATGATGAGCGCGGCCCCAACGGTCCAGGCGGCAGCAGCCGAAAGCGTGTTGGACCTGACAAACCCGGGACCCGAACTGACATCGGTAACAGGCCCCGTCACGATGGGCGCTTCCTCAAGCCGGCTGTGGGCAGCGTCCGCGATGCCGGCGTTTCCGGTGAGCCGCCAGTCGATGCTGGCCACGCCGGTGTCCCGTGTGCTGGTGCGTTCGTCCCAGACCACTGCCCCGGTCAGTGCGAAGTCGGCTGATCCGGCAACGCCCAGGACCTGGTCCCACCAGCCGTTCTTGATCTCCGCTTCCGCGGCGCCTCCGGAGGACGGGCTGTAGAAGGCCGACGTCTGCAGCATGAAGGGCTTGTCCCGCCCCGCGGCATATGTCCCGTAGAAGCTCTCCCCGCCGGAGGCCGTCAGCATCTCCTGCAGCTCACCGGTTCGGGGCACGGTGTTGACGGCGCCGCCCCCTGCGGTGTCATCGTGGTAGGCAGTCAGGCCCACCCAGTCCACGGCGTCGTCCCCCGGATAGTAGGGTTCATAGGCCTTGTCGGAGCCATTCCAGGTGCCGTCGCCATTGGTATCCAACAGGTTGAAGCCTTCGCTGCCGGGCCCGGGCGCATTCCGGTTCCGGTCAAAGGGGTAGTCCTTGCCCAGATACGGTTCCCACACCATGACAAAGCTGCCACGGGCACCACCATCCCGAAACGCCGCCGCCACCGCCTGGAATGCCTCCCGGTAGCCGCCAGGCTGTTGCCCCCACTCCACCCAGCTGGTATTCATGTCCGGCGCAAAGCGGATAAGCAACTGGCCCTTGAAATCCCCCTGCATCCGGCGCACTTCCCCCGCAAAGGCTGCGGCAGCGCCAGCGGTGACCTGGTCCAGCGGGACGGCAGGCCTCACCGTGAGCATCGCATGGGCACCCTGCCCGGCGGACTGCTCCAGGAACTCGCGGATATCGTTCTCCTCCGAGGCACGGAACGGGAAGGCGATGTCGTGTCCGAAGATTGCGGGGGATGCCCCGAGCCTTTCGGAGAAGCCGCCGGCGGTGTCCTCTCCCCATTCGAGGACTGCGCCCAGCAGCGGCTTGCCTTCCTCCGTGAAGTTTCGGGCGGCCTGCGCTGAGCCGGCGGGCACCACCACCGCCAGGACGGCCATCATCACGGCGGCGAGGAGCGCGGCCACCCTGTGGAGGGGCTGCAGCCGGCGGCTCCGGGCGGGACGTGTGGGCGCGGCGGCGGATGGCGTGATGATGAAGACCCCCAGGGACTGATTTCTCCAGTAGCGGGGCGGCGGCCCCTGCAGAAACTTTATCGGCCCGACCCGGGCGACAGGCACCTGGCGCCCGGGCACCCCAAGTGGTGTCGCCGTCGTCCGTTCCAGGGAGGTGGCGGACGCATCTTCGGCGCGGCGCCTCCGCGCTGCATCCTTCAGTTACGCAACATGACGACGGCGGCGGTGCGGCGCCGGGCGGCAAGTGTTACGTTTTTGGGGAGTAATGAGTACCGGCGCCAAGCCCTGACTGGCCGGTCGGCAACCCTCCTTCCACGGCGGGGTGCCTCAGGTGAATACTCGGCATATCGACCATTCGAGCTGCAAGCGTGAGAGAAGGAGATCCGTCGTGTCTGACGCACCTGCCCCTGAAGAAAAACTGTCCTATCGCCTCATCAGCGGCCCGGACGACCGTGCATTCTGTGAGCGCATCTCGGCCGCCCTGGCGGAGGGCTATGTGCTGCACGGCAGCCCGGCGGCAACCTTCAACGGCAGCAGTGTCATCGTGGCCCAGGCCTTGGTTCTTCCGGCGGCGATCGCTTCCGCGGACGCCGCAGTGGCGGACGCCGTGGACAACCTCGAGTCCGCAGGCGACGACCTTGAGTTCGACGGCGAGGGCCACGCATGAGCTACGCAGGGGACCTGACGCCGCAGGAGGCCTGGGACAAGCTGGAACAGGGCGCCATCCTGGTGGATGTACGCACCGAGGGCGAGTGGGCCCACATTGGTATTCCCGACACCAAGGCAACCGAGAACGATCCGCTGTTCATCCAGTGGACTTTCCCCGGCGGCATCCCCAACCCTGACTTCATCAACGACCTCAGCCAGCAGGCGCCCGAGGACCGTTCAACCGAACTGGTGTTCCTGTGCCGCTCCGGCCAGCGGTCCATCGCGGCAGCCATAGCGGCCACCCAGGCCGGCTTCACCTCCTACAACGTGCTGGAGGGCTTTGAAGGCGACCCGGACCGCTTCGGCGAACGCACCGTCAACGGCTGGAAGAACCGCGGCCTGCCAACCAACCTGGGAAAGATCTAAGTGACCTTCAACGAAGACGCCGCCGGCTGGAGCCCCGACACCCAGGCCGTGCGCGGCGGGCTGGACCGCACCAACTTCCAGGAAACCAGCGAAGCCATCTTCCTGAACTCGGGCTTTGTCTACGAATCCGCCGCTGCCGCCGAGCGCGCGTTCACGGGCGAGGACGAGCGCTTTGTGTACTCCCGCTACGGCAACCCCTCCGTGGCCACGTTCCAGGAACGTCTCCGCCTGCTGGAAGGAACCGAGGCGTGCTTTGCGACGGCGTCCGGGATGTCCGCGGTGTTCACCGCGCTGGGTGCCCTGCTGGCCGCCGGCGACCGCGTGGTTGCTGCCCGCTCGCTGTTCGGGTCCTGCTTTGTGATCCTCAACGAGATCCTGCCGCGGTGGGGCGTGGAAACCGTCTTCGTGGACGGGCCGGACCTGGAGCAGTGGCGCGAGGCCCTGTCCAAGCCCACCACCGCCGTCTTCTTTGAATCGCCATCCAACCCGATGCAGGAGATCGTCGACATTGCCGCGGTCAGCGACCTGGCGCACGCAGCCGGGGCGACCGTCGTCGTCGACAATGTCTTCGCCACTCCCCTGCTGCAGCGCTGCGGGCAGTTCGGCGCGGACGTCATTGTCTACTCGGGCACCAAGCACATCGACGGCCAGGGCAGGGTGCTCGGCGGCGCCATTCTGGGCACCAAGGAGTTCATCGACGGACCGGTGAAGCAGCTGATGCGCCACACCGGACCGGCGTTGTCCGCGTTCAATGCCTGGGTCCTCACCAAGGGCCTTGAGACCATGGCGCTCCGCGTCAACCATTCCTCGGCCACCGCCCTGCGGCTCGCGGAATGGCTGGAGGAGCAGCCCGCCGTCAGCTGGGTGAAGTACCCGCTCCTGAAATCCCACCCACAGTACGAGCTGGCCGCGAAGCAGATGAGCGCGGGTGGCACAGTCCTCACCCTGGAACTTGCGCCCTCCGGGGGCCGCTCTGGGAAGGAAGCGGCGTTCGCGCTGCTGGACGGCCTGCGGATCATCGACATCTCCAACAACCTGGGCGACGCCAAGTCCCTCATCACCCACCCCGCCACCACCACGCACCGCGCCATGGGTCCGGAGGGCAGGGCGGCAATCGGCCTGAGCGACGGTGTGGTGCGGCTTTCCGTCGGCCTGGAGGACGTGGACGACCTGATCGGCGACCTGGAGCAGGCGCTCAAGCAGATCTAGCACTCCGGACGGTGGTGGGCATGCCTGGAACGGTCGCTGCTCCCGGCTGGCGGCTGCTGTCCACCATCCCCTGCCTGAGCAGACCTGCTGGGCATCGCCGCCGGCGCGGCCCTACAGCGCCTGTTTCCGGTACGTCTTTTGGGGATATCCGGCCCCTATTCATCAGGTGCCGATAACGGAGAGGCTGACTTTCACGGCGTCGCCTTCACTGATCCGGGCCCTGGCCCTGATGGCCTTCTTGACTGGCAGGAGGTACGTCCCCTTGTGAGCGTCCGGGAAGAGCGAGGTCTGCCAGGTGTGGCCGGAAATTTCCGCTGTCACCTGGATTGAGCCGAACGCTTTGCTGTGCCCTGCGTTTCGTGCGCGGATATCGTCCGCCACGTCCGGTGGCAGGGTAAGGAAATGCCAGCCGGCCTCGCCCGGGTACAGCCACAGTGCGGCTGTGAAGGAGTACGACGACGTCACGCGCCGAGTATGGCACGCCTGCGGTAGTGCCGCCAGGGTTGTGGATATCCAGCCGGCCACTAGTCATCCACAGCCCCTGCCACACTGCCCTTTTTGTCAGACCCCCGCTGGAGGATGTCTGTATGGAAAGCACGACGGCGGTGGTGGAGGCGGAGGCGGCAGTTGACGCTTCGGTGGCTGCTTTTAGGGCGGTGCTCAGCGGCGCTGCTGTTTCCGGTACGACTGGTTCCGGTACGGATGTTTCTGGTCTTGGTGGCGTTGAGCCTGGCGCTGACGCTGGCGGGGTTGGTGATGATCCGTTGCAGCGGGTTGCTGATAATGCGTTGGATGTTCTTGCGGGGGTGGCGCGGTCGGAGGCGAAGCTGGCAGCGGTGAAGGCGCGGGCGGTTCAGGTGCTCGCTGCCGCCACGAGTGTGGTGAACGGTCCGCCGTCCTCGCCGCAGGAGGCCACCGGCCAGGACCGGAGCCTGGTGGCCGAGGTCGGCTGTGCGCTGGTGATCGGTGACCGTGCCGCCGGTGCCTTGTTGGCCGAGTCCCACGCCCTGGCCACGGCCCTGCCCCGAACCCTCGCCGCGTTGCAGGGCGGTTCAATCTCCTGGCAGCATGCCCGGGAAATGGTGAACCAGACCGTGGGCCTTGACCGGGCCGGAGCCGCCGCGCTGGAGGCTCACTTCCTGGACCCGGACACGCCACGGCCGGCCGGGGCGGCGACGATCGGTGAGATGCCGGCGTACCGGTTCAAAGCCAAGGCCCGCACCTGGCGGGAACGCCACCATCCCGAATCGCTGGAGAAACGCCATACCAAGGCCGCGGCGGACCGGCGGGTCGAATACCGGCCTGACCAGGACGGGATGGCCTGGCTCTCGGCCTGCCTCCCCGCCGACCAGGCCATGGCAGGCTGGAACCGGCTCAACGCCCTCTCCCGCGCCGCACAAGGACCCACCGAACCCCGCACCCTCACCCAACTCAGTGCCGACCACTTCGCCCAAGCCATCCTCACCAGCGGCACCAATGCCAGCATCGGCGACGGGGCAGGAATAGGAACGGATCTCACCCCTTCGTCGCGGATCCGGGCGCAGGTCCTCGTCACCGTGCCGGTCCTCTCCCTCATGGGAGTAACCGACGAGCCAGCCATGCTCGACGGGTACGGACCCATCCCAGCCTCGATGGCACGGGACCTGGTCGCTAACGGAGCTGATTCGTTCCACCGGGTCCTGGTCGATCCGCGGGACGGGGCGCCGTTGGAGATCGGGCGGAGCAGCTACCGGGTCACCAAAGCCATGCGGAACTGGCTCCGGCTGCGGGACGGCCAGTGTCCCTTCCCCGGCTGCAGCAACCCGTCGTTGGATAACGAGGCAGACCACCTCCTCGCCTGGCACCACGGCGGGACCACCGGGATCAGCAACCTCGGACAGCCCTGCCCGAAACATCACAGACTCCGGCACACCAGCGGCTGGACACCGACAGCAGCCACCAAGGACGAACCACCCGGCTGGACCTCACCCACCGGACGCCACTACAAAAGCGAACACCAGGACTGGGAACCACCCCACTGGCCAGACTGGGTTACTGAAACGTGGAGTGCGGCAACGAAACCGGAAGGACAACCGAGTTTGGCGCTCGGAGGCATGCCCGTCCAGGGCTTTGTTGAGCACTTTGGGATGCCCCAGGACCTGGACCTGCCCGATAATGTCGATCCCCCAGACGTGGACGTTCCAGAAGACCCGGGACCCACCGAGGATGAACTCCCCAAGGACCCGTTCCCTGAGTGGCACCTCCTTCTGGAAGCCTCCCTTGCTGTCCTTTAGGAGAGAGCAAACATCGCCCCTGTAGGACAGAGCAAGGTCGCCGGACTCGGAGGTCTGCCCAGCGCCCCCGGGCATAAAGCGGGCCAGCCTCCCATGGCATATGCCGTGCCGTACGCGCAGCCCCTCGTCGGCCCAGGAGGCAGCCCCTGTCTGCTCAAGAGGCAGCCCCTCGTCGGCCCAGGAGTGCCTATGACTGCCGTACGCGCAGCAGGTCCGGGGCTGCTTCCACTTCTGAAAGGTCCATGGCACCACGCATGGTGATATTCACTGCGTGGTTGACCACGGCGCCCAGGCCTAGGTCCTCGGGCGGTGAACCTTCCATGGCCCTGTCCCGGACCCGGCGCTGTTCAGCCGCTCCGGTGCCGCGGGCGATGATGTCCTCCACCCCCTGCCGAACGATGGCGAGCTCCCCTTGTTCGTCCAGGACCGGCGCCAGGTAATCCACCAGCGAACGCACCACATCCGCGGCCCGGGCCGGCCGGAAGGTGCCGAAATCCAACAGCTCCCCGCTAAGCCCGCTGTTGCTCGCCTGCCATGCAGCCATGCGCAACAGCACAGTGGGCACCGGCGCGGGGTCCACCCCGTCCCGCCACTCCCGGCTGGCCGACTCCACCAGTGCACGCACCAGGAGTGCGATGAGCGCGGCATCCTCGGCACGGAGGCAGACATCGGCCACCCGCACTTCCACAGTGGGGTGGTTGCGCGAAAGCCTGGCGTCGAAGTAGAGCATCCCCTCGTCCAGCATCACTCCGCTGTCCAGCAACCGCGTGACCACCCGCCTGTACGCAGGGTAGGTCCCGTAGATCCCCGCGGGTCCTGAGGTGGGCCAGCGGTTCCAGGCCTGGGTCCGGTAACTCTCGAAACCGGTCGGCACACCGTTCCAGAACGGCGAGTTCGCACTCAACGCGGTGAGCACGGCAAGCTTGTCCCGGATCCGGTCCAGGACCGCCACGCCTTCCTCCGGCGATTCAATATAGGTGTGCACATGGAAGCCGCACGTGAGCTGCTCCTGCGCTGTGAGGCCGAAGCGCTCCAGCATCCGGGCATACCGCGGGTCCGGCGTCGTGTGGCTGGTGGAGGCCAAGGGCGAGGTGGCCAGCGCCGCCACCCTGGCACCGTTCTTTTGGGCAGCCCGGTCAGCAAGCGTCCGGCCAGCACGGATCTGGTCCAGCAGGACGCCGTACTCGAGGCAGGGCCGCGTCTGGGTCTCGATCTGCTCAAGCTTAAGCTCGGCACTCAAGCCCATCTCATCGTCGTCGTAAACGGTCTTGTCTTCGGTTTCCAGCGAGCGGGCATCGGGTGCATCATCGGCCGCCATCCTGTGCCCGGACAACAGGGCATCGGCCAGCGCAAGCGGCTCCCCCGTTGTGGGGTCAACAATCAGGAGCTCTTCCTCGACGCCGAATGTACGCATACTGTCATTCTGCGGCAGGCAGGAAGATTTTGGAGGGGCTCCGCCATTCATGACGAACCGTGAATGATCAGTCCTGGAAGTACTCCACCTTCGCGCCAATGGCGTTCAACCGCTCCGCCAGGTCCTCGTAGCCGCGCTCAATGACGTAAATGTTCCGCAGCTCTGACACTCCACGTGCGGCAAGCATCGCAAGCAGCAGGCAGGCGGCAGGGCGCAGTGCAGGCGGGCAGCCCACCTCCGCGGCACGCCATTTCGTGGGCCCGTTGACATAGATCCGGTGCGGATCCAGCAGCTGCACCTGAGCGCCCAGCCGGTTGAGTTCCGTCAGGTAGATCGCCCGGTTTTCGTAGACCCAGTCGTGGATCATGGTCTGGCCCTGGGCATTCGCGGCAATGACGGCGAAGAAGGGCAGGTTGTCTATGTTGAGCCCCGGGAACGGCATGGGATGGATCTTGTCCTCCGGAGCATGCAGCTCCGAAGGCTTGGTGGTGACATCCACCAGGCGCGTCCGGCCATTCCGTGCCATGTACTCGCCCGAGATCTCCAGCTGCTGGCCCATCTGCCCCAGCGTTGCCAGCTCAATTTCCATGAACTCAATGGGCACGCGCCGGATGGTCACCTCGGAATTGGTGACAATGCCCGCGGTGATCAGGCTCATCGCCTCGATGGGGTCCTCCGACGGGAAGTACTCGATGTCGGCGTCGATGGACGGGCGCCCCGTGATCTTCAGGGTGGTGGTGCCGACGCCCTCGATCTCCACGCCCAGCATCTGCAGGTAGAAGCAGAGATCCTGCACCATGTAGTTGGGGCTGGCGTTCCGGATCACGGTTGTTCCCTCGCGGTGGGCGGCTGCCATGATCGCGTTTTCGGTGACGGTGTCGCCGCGTTCGGTCAGCACGAACGAGCGGTCCCGGGTGTCCGCGGGCGGGGCCTGGACACTGTAGAAGCCCGCGGTGGCCTCCACCGAGAGTCCGAACTGGCGGAGCGCCTGCATGTGCGGTTCAACCGTCCGGGTGCCGAGGTCGCAGCCGCCCGCATAGGGGAGCCGGTATTTTGCTGATTCGTCCAGCAGGGGGCCCAGGAGCATGATGACGCTCCGCGTGCGGCGCGCGGCGTCAACATCCATGGCGTCCAGGTCCAGCACGGCCGGACGCCGGAGCTGCAGGTCGGTGTCGTTAAGCCAGGTGCACTCCACGCCGATGCTGGTCAGGACCTCAACAATCCGGTTTACCTCTTCGATGCGCGCCAGGCGGCGAAGGACAGTGGTGCCCCGGTTGATCAGGCTGGCGCAGAGCAGGGCCACTCCGGCGTTCTTGCTGCTGTTGACGTCCACGGAACCGGAAAGGGTATGTCCGCCTTCAACCCGCAGGTGCGTCATCTGCGGCTTGCCCACGTTCACGATGCTCCTGCCAAAGATTGCTTCGAGGCGTTGGATCATTTTGAGGCTCAGGTTTTGCTTGCCCTGCTCCATCCGGGCAACGGCGCTTTGGCTCGTCCCCAGTTCGGAAGCCAGCTGGCCCTGGGTCCAGCCCTTCTCACTGCGGGCGTCCCTCAACATGGCGGCAACGTGTTCGGTGGTTTCCTGCGTCATAGTCAAGTTTATATCATGAATGAGCTATCAGGCCTGCCTTTGGAGCCTCAGTGAGCGGCAATAACGATTCGTTACCCGTTCCATGCGATAGAGTCGCACAGTTGCGGCACCTTGACCTTCCCGTGCCAACGGCGGGACACTGAATCAGGACCTCTTCGTCCAGCGGCAACGGAGGCAGCATGCGCCGCACACCAGCCAGCGAAATTCCGCCAAGGACCACCCAGCGGGGCAGGGCGCAGTCCTGCAGGGCACAGCCCGCCGGAAACAGCTTGGCCGTGCCGGGAATGTTTGGCCTGCTTCTTGCCGCGCTGCTCCTGGTCACCGGCGTCCCCGCCTACGCCGTTCCCTCACCCGGGGAGGGGCAGCAGTCATTTCTGGGTAACGACATCTCCTGGCCGCAATGCAACGGAAATTTTCCCTCGGAACAGGCGTTTGCCATCGTGGGCGTCAACAATGGCCTGGCCAACACCACGAACCCCTGTCTGTCCGAGCAGCTCAGGTGGGCGGAAGATTCTGCCGGCCACCCCGGCCAGCCCACCGTCGCGCTGTACGTCAACACGGCCAATCCCGGCGCCGCCGGCTCCTGGTGGCCGGACAACGACGAGTATCCGGCCGGCCAGGAAGTCCATAACCCCTACGGCCCCTGCAGGGCCGGGGACTACGGCAAGGCCTGCGCCTATATGTACGGCTACGCCAAGGCCTACGACGACGCGTACTTCCGCGGGATCAGCAACCCCTCCTCGTACTTCTGGTGGCTGGACGTCGAAACGGAGAACAGCTGGTCCCGCACCGACAAGGATGCCAACCGGACCGTCCTCGAAGGCATGACCGACTTCTTCCACAGCATCGGAGCCGAGGTGGGGATCTACTCGACCGGCCAGCAGTGGGACCGGATTGTGGGAACAGTCAGCAGCTCGAGCAACCTCTATTCGCTTCCCAGCTGGCTGGCGGGGTCCCTCAACGCCTCTGGCGCGGCGAGCGCCTGCTCACAGGAGCCGCTGACCGGCGGTGGCAAGGTGGTGCTGGCCCAGTTCGTGTCCAGGGGCTTCGACTACAACTATTCCTGCCCCTAGGCCGGCCCAGGCGTCAGCTTCCCAGCCACACCATGTTCCAGGTCCCCAGGGACACTGCCGCAACCACCGCTGTTCCCGCCATCACGACGCCCCCGGCAAGCACCCAGGCATCCAGCGCGCTGAAGGTGGATTCGCGTGCCCACGTCCGGCGTCCGCCGCCGAAACCGCGCGCTTCCATGGTCACTGCCAGCCGTGACGCCCGGCGGATTGCCTGCACCAGGAGCCCGAAGCTCTGCCCCAGCGTCGCCTTCAACCGCTGGACGGCATTGCCACGCGAACCGACGCCCCGGGCCCGGCGCGCCATGCCGATTGTCTGCCACTCTTCCGCCATCAGGCCCACCAGCCTCATGGCCGCAAGGGTCCCCAGCACGAACCGGTGCGGCAGGCGGGCCTTCTGCGCCAGGGCGTCGGCCAGGTCCGTGGGGTCGGTGCAGCTCATCAGCAGCACCGCCGGAAGGGCGATGGCCAGCCCGCGCAGCATGAAGCCGATCCCAAGTTCCAGCGAGCCTTCGCTCATGGTCCAGATGCCGACGTCGATCAGCGTCCTTCCGCTGTCCGCAGCCAGGATTGAGGTACTCCAGCCCCCCACCGCCGCGGCGAGGATCAGCGGCCAGCCGCGCTGCCACAGCAGCGTCAGCGTGAGGCCTGCGAGCGGGAACAGGAGGAATTCGAAGGCCAGCGCCACTGATGCGGAAACCCAGTCGATCGAAAGCGCCAGCACTGCCGTGATGAGGAAGACGGCGGCGAACTTGCTCAGGGGGTTGGCGCGGGCCAGCAGGGCCTGGTTGCCCCGAAGGTTCAATTCCTGCCTCATGGCGCCACCGGTTCCGCGGCAGCCATCCGCAGCTCAGTGCCACCCAGCGCGGCGGTGAACTCGGCGTCGTGGGTCACGGACACCACCGCGGTGCCGGAGTCCAGCAGCTCGGACAGGAACGAGGCCAGCTCCGCCCAGGTGTTGGCGTCCTGGCCGAACGTCGGCTCGTCCAGGACGAGCACCCGGGGATGGGCCGCCAGGACCGTGGCCACGGAGAGCCGCCGCTTCTCGCCGCCAGACAGCGTATAGGGGTTCGCGTCCACGAGGTGGGTCAGCCGCAACCGCTCCAGCAGTTCGTCCACGCGCTCCTCGCCGTGGCCCAGGTGCCGCGGACCGAACAGGAGTTCGTCCAGCACCTTCCCGGTGACGAACTGGTGCTCCGGCTCCTGGAACACGGTGCCAATCCGCTCGATGAGCTGCTCGGCCTTCCACTTATAAGGGTCTATCCCGGCGCCACGGCTGAGGTCCAGGGTGGCCGACACCTTTCCTGCCACCGGTTCCAGGAGTCCCGCGAGGGTCAGCGCAAACGTTGACTTGCCCGCCCCGTTGGGGCCCGTGATGGCCAGCGCCTGCCCTGCCCGGACCTGGGCGGAAATATCGTGTTGGACGGGTACCGGGGGTACCTTCCGGAAGCCGCTGCGGCGCGGACGTTCCCGGGAAACCGCAAGGTTCTCGGCCGCCAGCAGAAGGCCGCCGGAGCCGGCTGCCGGATTGCCCGACCGTGCACGCGTGCCAGGAACATACCCGGGCACCCACACACCGGCCGCCGCCAGCATGGTCCGTGCGTCCGCGAGCACCTGGTCCGGAGGACCGTCAAGCAGCACGGCATCTTCAGTGGCGCTGCCCGGCTGCAGCACCACGATCCGGTCCACCAGGTCCTTCCACACGGACACCCGGTGCTCCACCACAACCAGCGTGGCGCCGGTCTTGTCCACGCAGCGGCCCACGGCGTCCCGGACTTCCAGCACACCGGCAGGGTCCAGGTTCGCCGTTGGCTCGTCGAGCAGGATCAGGCCGGGCCGCATTGCGAGGATTCCCGCAAGCGCGAGGCGCTGTTTTTGCCCGCCGGACAGGGCCGACGTCGGGTGGTCAAGCGGCAGGCGGGAAAGGCCGACGTCGTCCAGCGCCTCGTGCACGCGGGCCCAGATGGCGTCGCGGGGCACGGCGAGGTTCTCGGCGCCAAAGGCGACGTCGTCGCCGACGCGGGAGAGGACCACCTGCGTCTCCGGATCCTGCTGCATCAGCCCGGCCCGGCCGCGCTGCTCGCGGGGCACGGCGCCGTCAACCAGCAGCGAGCCCGTCTCGTCGGACTCGCCGGCGTCGCCGCCGTCGTCGTCCATGTCCCCCAGCACCCCGGCCAGGGCATGCAGGAGCGTGGACTTGCCCGCACCGGAGGGCCCCAAAAGGAGCACCCGCTCCCCCGGGCGGATCTCCAGGTCGAGGCCACGGACAGCCGGCTTGGCGCGCCCCGCATGGCGCCATCCCCAGCCGCGGGCTGTGACGGCAGCCGGACGCACCGCAACTGATGCCTCGTGCCGCGAAGGGGCGCCCATCAGGAGAAGACGGGCTCCGTTGCCGCCTTGCGTGATGCAAAGGAGCTCAGGACCCCTGTCCTGGCCAGGCCGCGGGTGGCGATCCAGGACAGTGCGCCGGCGATGATGGCGCCGGAGATGGCAGTGAAGATGATGTACGCCAGCTTGTCGCCGGCGGCGTAGGCGATGTTCCAGCCCCACGGCGCGAAGGAGTCGTTCAGGCCGCAGAAAAGGCCGGCCGCGGCGCCGGCAAGCAGTGCCACGGGCAGGTTGAACTTCCGGTACACGAAGATGGCGAAGATGATCTCGGCACCCAGGCCTTGGACGAATCCGGAGAACAGTACCGACGCACCGTACTGGGAGCCCATGAGCAGTTCACCCGTGGCGGCCACCGTCTCGCAGAAGAGCGCGGCGCCTGGCTTGCGGATGATGAGCATGCCCAGGACGGCCGGGATCATCCAGCCGCCGGCAATCAGGCCGGTCAGGGGCGGGTAGACGGCGTTCATGGGTCCGGAGACTGCGGCCGCCCCCTGGGACCAGGCCCAGAAAATGACGCCGCCGGCAACGGCGATAAGGGCCGCCACCACGATGTCCACGACGCGCCAGGACTTGCCGGCGGGCTTCTTGATTGCTGTTGTTGCCATGTGGTCCTCCTGAGGAACAGGAGGGGAAAGTGGACGCGGTTGCCGG
This sequence comes from Pseudarthrobacter sp. NCCP-2145, assembly GCF_023708005.1. Classification (NCBI taxonomy): domain Bacteria; kingdom Bacillati; phylum Actinomycetota; class Actinomycetes; order Micrococcales; family Micrococcaceae; genus Pseudarthrobacter; species Pseudarthrobacter sp. NCCP-2145. Next base: position 55,178 of record NZ_BRCG01000014.1, read on the forward strand.
CACTGCTGCCGCTGCGCGCACTTCGAGAACTCGACTCCCTTGCGCCGGTACTAACCGGATCAGGTTCGAGGGTCTGCGGCTGTCCGCACTCTCAGCGCCCACCTGCGGTCCCTGGCCTGGCCAGTGATGCCGACGGCGGCGCTCCCCTGTCGTTGAATGATTCTATTGGTGAAATATCCGCCCTGTTGGGCGTGGTCCAGTTTACCGCAGGGAGGGGTAGATTGTGGGCCATGACAGCGAATCCACCAGATGTGACCGGGTATGATCCGGATTCCCGCGAAGCCCAGCCGGAGGGATCCCTGGAGGCCTTGATCGCGCGGATTGAGGCGGAGATCCGGGAACTCCAATTTCCCGGCTTCTCCCTGGACGACTCCCTGAACCTGGGGCTGCTCCTCGTGGAGCTGGGCAAGGAGCGCGGGCTTCCCATCGCCATCGACATCACCAAGGGCGAGCAGCTCCTCTTCCACGTGGCCCTGCCGGGGGCAACACCGGACAACGGGCACTGGATCCGGGCCAAGAAACGGACCGCAGCCCGGTACGAGGTTCCTTCCCTGCTGGTGGGGCTGCGCGCCCGGCTCAGCGGCGGACGTATCGAAGACAATGCCTGGTTCGACCAGGCCCTCTACGCTGCGCACGGCGGCTCCTTCCCCTTGTACGTCACTGGGGTGGGCGCCGTAGCAACCGTCACCGTGTCCGGATTGCCGCAGCTGCAGGACCATGACCTGGTGGTCGAGGCCCTCCGCGACATCCTCCGTTCGGCCGGCGCGGAGTAACGCCCTGCAAGCCAGCGGAGTGGCGCCCCCGGCCGGCCGGCATGGCAGGTCTTCCTGGCATGGACACCCCAGTGAGGCCGGGAGTACATTCGAGCGCAGTGGCGGGTGATCAATCCAGGAGGGCGCCGTGACCGGTCCAGCAACCGAGAACCAGGTCCGGGCGGCGCTGGACAAAGCCTGGGACGAGATGATTTTCATCGGCCCGGACCACCCCTACTATTCCCTGCTGGCGGAACTGGTGTCCGCCGTCGGGAAGTCCTGGCAGCAAGGCTACGACCACGGCCGCCGCGGAGGTCCGCACACCAACCCCTACTTATGGGCCGGCCCGGGAGGCTAGCAGCCTGCGCGCGGAGTGCGGGCGCACAACGCCGGCACAATACAAAGGCTGCTTAGCAATTATTTAGTAATCATGCTTACTATGTTGTCTCCAGCGTTTGAGGAGTACAGCACATGGCAGCCAGCATCCGCCGGGCAGGCGCCCGCACAGGCCTGCAGAAGGCTGCCCTCGCAACGGGCGCCGTGTTCTGCCTGGCCGGCATCCTTGGATTCGTTCCCGGCATCACTTCCAACCATGACGCGCTCCGCCTGGCCGGACACGCCTCAGGAGCATTGCTGCTCGGGATCTTCCAGGTATCCGTCCTCCATAACGCCGTGCACCTGCTCTTCGGCGTCGCCGGCGTCCTGATGTCGCGCACCCACCCGCAGGCACGGAACTTCCTCATCCACGGCGGCGTCATCTACCTGGTCCTCTGGCTGTACGGCCTCCTGGTCGGTGACCCCACCCCTGCCAATTTCATCCCCGCAAACGATGCGGACAACTGGCTCCATCTGGTCCTTGGCCTGGCCATGATTGCCCTGGCCATCATGCTCGCCCGTGGACCCGCCCCCGCCGCAGGCGGCGCCGGCAGCGGCAGCACCGCCACATCCCCAGCGCCCGGCACCCGCGGCCGCTGACACATCCCCGGCCGGGCCCCAGTGCAGGGAGCACGGAACCGGCCCACGCCAGACCTGAAGGAGCACCATGAAAATCCCAGCAGCACGGGGTCCGGTCAGCACCGCACTGTTCAGCGCCCTCACAGCGGCACCGGGCACCGATGAGGGCGCCCTTGACGCGTTACACCGCTCGGTGGCCGGCCATCTCCCGGCAACCCGGGACATCATTGGCGACGACGACCTCCAGCTGGCGCTCTTCTGCCTCTACGAGCTCCACTACTCGGGCCTTGAGGGTGTGAGTGACGAGTGGGAGTGGGCGCCGGAACTGATCCGGGTGCGCCAGATGCTGGAAAAGCCGTTCGAAGCCGCGCTCCGGGACGCAGCCGCGGAGGCTGCCGGTGACCTGGAACTTCCCGCCGGACCCGGTGCCACCAGCGACGCTGTGGCGGACGTCCTGTTCGGCCTGGCCGCACGCGACACCGGCCCCAGCCTCTCCCGCTATGTGGCCCGGAAAGCCAGCCTGGGCCAGCTCAAGGAATTCCTGATCCACAAGTCCATCTACCAGCTGAAGGAAGCCGATCCGCACACCTTCGCCATCCCCCGGCTCTCCGGCCGGCCCAAAGCGGCACTGGTGGAAATCCAGGCGGACGAGTACGGCGGCGGACGGCCCGAGCGGATGCCAGCGCCCTTTTCGCCCGCACCATGCGGGGCCTGGGAATGGAGGACGGGTACGGGGCATACGTGGACGCCGTCCCTGCGGTCTCCCTCGCTGCCGTGAACCTGATGTCCCTTTTCGGCCTTAACCGCCGGCTCCGGGGGGCCATCACGGGACATCTGGCCATCTATGAGATGACGTCCTCCCAGCCCAACCGCCTGTACGGCAGGGGCTTCCGGCGCCACGGATTCACTACAGACGTCACCCACTACTTCGACGAGCATGTGGAGGCCGACGCCGTCCATGAACAGATTGCCGGCCGGGACCTTGCGGGCGGGCTGGTTGAAGCCGAACCCCACCTTCTGGCGGACGTCCTGTTCGGAGCCACGGCCGTCATGGCCGTGGACGGCAGGCTGTCCGCGCACATCCTGCAGTCCTGGGAAAACGGCGGAACCTCGCTGAGGCAGGCACTGCCTGCTGCGGCCTGAGCACCAAGGCATGAACCCCGCTGACCAGATCAGGCCAGGCCCCACGCAGGCATCAACCGAAACCTCCACCAGATTTCCCAGCACCCCAGAGCAGGAGCAGAGATGAACCAGGAACCCACCGAGAGCTCCATTGTGGTCTGCCCCGACGGGCCCCTTATTGTGCGCGGCGATTTCGAGCTGGTCACACCGTCCGGCGATCCGGTTCCCCGTGACCGCAAAACGGTGGCGCTGTGCCGGTGCGGCGCCTCAGCCATCAAGCCCTACTGCGACGGCACCCACAAGATGATCAAGTTCCGCACCGAATCCCCGTCAGCCTGAACAAGCGACGCGTCACGCTGGGCAGGGACCCGGCAAACGCCAGATAGGCTAGGGACAGCCCGTTTTCCGCCCGCAAGGAGTACTCAGGAATGAACCTTTTCATCAAGCTGCTCGGCACCGGCGTGAGCCTCGGCGCCGGCTTCGTCGGCACCAAGCTGGTCAACACCATCTGGGAAAAGTCCACCGGGCGCAAGCCGCCCACCGGCAAGGACGAGGACGTCCCCACGAGCCTGCAGTCCGCGCTGACGTTCGCGCTGATCTCGGCCTCTGTCAGCACCATCATCCAGGTCCTGGCCAACCGAGGCACCCAGCGGGCCATCACCCGGTTCGCCAAGAGCCAGGACATCGTCTAGCGGAGTCCAGCACCCGCAGCCCCGGCCAACAGGGAAGTTTTACCCAGCTCCCGGGGCACTCCAAACCAGCGCTCAGCCGTCGCCGGAACCGTCCTCACGGGCGGCTTTGGCGGCGGCTTTTTGCACCACGGCCTCAAGCTCATCCGAGGTGAGGAGTTCGCGGTGCAGGTGCTTGGTGCGGTAACCGGCGCGCCCCACCATGTGCGCAGAGACCGGCACGGTGAGCAGCTGGAAGATCCAGGCCACCAGCAGCACGGGCCACACCCACCAGGTCCGCATCTGCAGGCCGATGGATGCCAGGAGCAGGAACAGCCCCAAAACCTGGGGTTTGGTGGCGGCATGCATGCGGCTCAGGAGGTCGGGGAAGCGCAGCAGGCCGATGGCCGCCCCCAGGGACATGGTGGCCCCAACAATCATGAACACCGCGGACAGCACGTCCACCCAGGCATCCAGGCCAGTGGAATCAGGACTCATTGGGCTGCTCCCTACGGTCTGCCACAAACCTTGCCACCGTCACGGACCCGATGAAGCCGATGATCGAGATGGCCACCACCAGCATCAGGTTGTTCAGGTGCCGGTTGACGGCCATGTCCACGCACAGGGCACCGCCCAGGATGGCCAACAGGACATCCGTGGCCAGCACCCGGTCCAGCAGCGACGGGCCGCGGGAGATCCTGATGATTGCGCCGACTGCCGCGAGCGAGAAGATCACGGCGGTCACTGCCAGGACGATCTGCATCATGCGGTCGCCTCCGTTCGCAAAATCTCGAGCTCTTCCCTGGTACCCATGATCCTGATCAGCCCCGCTTCGATGGACAGCACCTCGTTCTTCAGGTTTTCGACGTCCTGCGGGGAGCTGATGTTCAGCGCGTGCAGGTAGAGGGTGGAGGTTGACCGGTCCACCTCGACCACCAGGGAACCGGGAATCAGGGAAATCACGTGGCCCGTGGCTGTGACCAGAAGGTCCTGGTGGCTGCGCAGGGTCACCGCCACCACGGCGTTCTTCACCCTGGGGCCCCGCGACACGGCAAGGTAGAGGAGCTGCATGCTGGCCATCACCACCTTGGCCAGGAACGTGAGCGCGAACGGAACGGCGTACAGGATGTTGAAGCGTCCGCTGAGCTCCACCGGCGGAAGGTAGAACAGGCGTGCCACGGCTACTGACAACAGGGCTCCGAAAAGGAGGTTGCCCGGGCTGAAATCCTGCCACAGGGCACCCCAGACAATGACCAGCCACACCAGGAGCGGAAGCTCCTGGCGCAGTGAGATGCGCCGGCGGCTCATTTTCCTCCCCCTGCGGTAAGGACCATGGGAACCTCGGTGTCCTCGCCCAGGACTGCCTGGATGTAGGAGGACCTGTCCAGCATGTCGTGCGCGGCCTGGTCCGAGACCATGAACAGCGGCCCCGCGAAGACAGTCAGCCCGATGCCCAGGACCACCAGCCCGATGGTGGAACCCACCATGGTGCGCGGCAGCAGGGTGACGGTGTTCGGCTTGGCTCCCGGCCCGGTAACGCGGGCGGCAGGCGTTGCCAGCAGCACGGGATCCGGGTGTTCGGCGTCGGAAGGCCTGCGCCAGAACGCGCGGTTCCATACCCTGGCCACCGCAAGCAGGGTCAGCAGGCTGGTCAGCACCCCGCCGATCACCAGGACGTATGCCAGCGGTGTTCCCAGTTCAACGCCGGCCTGCATGAGCCCCACCTTCCCCAGGAATCCGGAGAATGGCGGGATCCCTGCCAGGTTCATGGCGGGCACGAAGAAGAGCAGCGCCAGCAGCGGCGACAGCTTGGCGAGCCCGCCCAGCCGGTCCACGGAGGAACTGCCGCCCCGGCGTTCGATCAAACCTGTCACAAGGAAGAGCGAGGTCTGGATGGTGATGTGGTGCACCACGTAGAAGACGGCCGCGCCGAGCCCCGCCACGGAGGACATGGCCAGGCCGAAAACCATGTAGCCGATGTGGCTGACCAGGGTGAACGAGAGCAGACGTTTGATGTCGCTCTGCGCCAGGGCGCCCAAAATTCCCACCACCATGGTCAGTAACGCGGCAACCATCAGCGGGGTGTTCAGTGAGTCCCCGGGGAACAGGAGCGTCTCGGTGCGCACCATGGCGTAGACACCCACTTTGGTGAGCAGGCCCGCGAACACGGCAGTGACCGGCGCCGGCGCCGTGGGGTAGGAGTCCGGCAGCCAGAAGGACAGCGGAAAAACGGCGGCCTTGATGCCGAACGCCACCAGCAGCATCACGTGCAGCAGCGTCCTGGTGCCCTGGTCCAGCTCACCGAGCTTGATGGCCAGGTCCGCCATGGTGATGGTTCCGGTGGCGCCGTAGACCATGGCGATCGAGATGAGGAAGAGCACCGATGACACCACGGACACCACCACATAGGTGACGCCTGCCCGGATGCGGGGTCCGGTGCCGCCCAGCGTCATCAGCACGTAGCTTGCCGTCAACAGGATCTCGAACCCGACGTAAAGGTTGAAGAGGTCCCCGGAAAGGAACGCATTGGAGACGCCCGCCACCAGGATCAGGTAGGTGGGGTGGAAGATCGAGACGGGCGCATCCTGGTCGCCGTCGGCCATGCCCTGCCCGGTGGCGTACACCAGCACGGCAAGGCTCACCGCCGAGGAGACCACCAGCATCAGCGACGAGAACTGGTCCACCACCAGCACGATGCCCCACGGCGGCAGCCAGCCGCCCAGCGTTACGGCAAACGTGCCGCCGTCCCAGACGGAGGCCAGCAGGAGGCATTCCAGCAGAAGCGTGAGGGAGAGCAGGGCGATACTCACCGCGCGCTGGGCCCGTGAATGGCGGATCAGCATGAAGGTCAGGGCGGCGCCCAGGATGGGAAGTACGACGGCGAGCGGGGCAAGGCTTGCGAGGTTCACTTTCCGCCTCCTTCCGGGCCAGGGGCCACATTGGTGGAGCCGGGTTTTTCTTCGGAGGCTGCCTGCTCGGCCGCCATCTCCCGGCCGCCGGCCAGCAATGTTGTCCCGGCAGCGCCGTCATTGGACGCACCGCCGTCGGAAACACCGTCGGAAACACTGCCGGTGGAGACGCTGTGATTGGAAACGCTGTGGCCGTCGGTGCCCAGCATGGTGAGCGGGAACTCTGAGGTCTCGGCGGGGACCTCGGCGTCGTCCTCTGCGTCGAAGCTTGGAGTCTCGGCAACGCGGAGGTCCTCCACGTCATCCTGGATCTCGTCACGGCGCGCCAGCACCCACGTGCGGTAGATGATGCCGAGCATAAAAGCGGTGACGGCAAAGGAAATGACGATGGAGGTCAGGATCAGGGCCTGCGGAAGGGGATCGTTGTAGTCCCCGGCGGCAATGTCCTTTGAGTACAGGGGCGCGAGCCCTGCGTACCCGCCAGTGGCCAGGATCAGGAGGTTGGTGGAATTGGCCAGGAGCATCAGTCCCAGCAGGACACGCGTGAGGCTGCGCTCCAGCACCAGGTAGATGCCGCAGGCGTACAGGGCCCCCATGACGATCAGGAGGGTCAGGTTGATGCTCATGCTTGGCCCTTTGCGGTGGTCTCGGAGGCGGCGCCTTCAGGCTCCTGCTCCGGTGCGGACGGTGTGGCGGAGTCGTCGCCCGCGAACTCCTGCTCCTCGCCGGGGGTTCGGCCGCCCACAGCGGAACGCTGTTCGAAGTGTTCGTCGATTTCGGCGCCCAGGCTCCGCAGGACGTCCAGCACCAGGCCCACCACCACGATGTACACGCCGATATCGAAAATGGTGGAGGTGACGAACTTGATGTCGCCGAACACCGGGAGCCACAGCTCGATGATGGCTGTCTGGAACACCTGGCCGCCGAGCAGCAGCGGCACTGCGCCGGAGGCTGCAGCCACGGCCAGCCCGATCCCCAGGAGCGCACCGGCGCTGACCGGGGTGGCCTCGCGGAGCTCAAACCGTCCTCCGGCCAGGTACCGGATGGTCAGGGCCAGGCCGGCTGTCAGGCCGCCGGCGAAGCCGCCGCCGGGAAGGTTGTGGCCGGCCAGCAGGAGGTACAGCGAGAACATGATCATGGAGTGGAAGATCAGCCGCGTGACCACCTCGAAGATGATGGACCGGCGTTCAGGGGCCAGTGTCCGGCCGGCCACGATCCACGCATCCCGGGCAGACGCCGCGAATTTCCGGCTGACGGCCAGCGCCGCCGCGTCCCTGCTGCCGGGGTCAACGCCGCGGTGGCGGCCTACGGTTCCCTCCGCTACGGTGGCGGAGTTCAGGATCCGGTCGCCGCGGCCGCGGACGAAGATGAGGCTCGCCACGCCGGTGGCTGCCAGCGCCAGGACGGTGATTTCACCGAAGGTGTCCCAGGCGCGGATGTCCACGAGCGTCACGTTGACGATGTTCAGTCCGCCGCCGCCCTCGTACGCGAGCCGCGGGAACTCAAGGGACACCGGCGTTGCTATCCGTGCTCCCATGGCGTAAATCGCGGCGAACACCATGGTGACGCCGAAGCCCAGGCCGATGATGACGCGAACCACACGGTATTTGCCGCCGGTCCGGTCGCGGAGCTCGGGCGGCAGGCTGCGCATCGCCAGCACGAAGGCCACCAGGATGATCGTTTCCACCAGCATCTGCGTCAGTGCCAGGTCCGGGGCGCCCTGGAGCGCGAACATCAGGGCGATGCCGTAACCGGTGACGGAAACCATCAGGACTGCCAGGAACCGCTTGTTGGCTTTGACGGCCGCCAGGGCACCGATCACGATGCCCGCACCCACCACGAGCTGGAGCGGGGAGCCGGGGTCAACCAGGTAGATCCCGTCCGGAAGCGGCTTGCCCGTCACCAAAATCACTGACAGGGGCAGGACAAAGGCGACGCTGAGGATGACGGCCAGGTAGTAGTACAGCGAACCACGCTGGGTGCGTCCGGTGATCCACACCGCTGCGTCATCCAGGCCGCCGATGGTGTACTGGTAGGCCTTGTCCCCGTCCACCCATGGCGGGACCAGGGACTGTGCCCGCGAGACCGCGTTGCGGCCAAGGTACATTGCCAGGCCCAGCGCGAACGTGATGACCGTCAGGCCCAGCGCCGGCGTGAAGCCGTGCCACAGCGCAAGGTAACCGGCCTGTTCAGCGGCCGTTCCGGCGTCGGGAGCGGTGGAGGCAAACAGGGCGGCGTACGGCTGGATCCACGCGTCAACGGGTGCCGGCCACAGCCCGTAGATGATGGTCAACAGGCTGAGGATGGCCGGCGCGGCGAGGAAGGAGGGCCTGATGGCCTTGAAGGGCGTGGGCTCCACGCCGGGCTTGACGGCGAACGCGCCCCACATGAAGCGGGCGCTGTAGGCGAAGGTGAGGATGGATCCCAGGACCAGTCCGGCCAGGACCACCATGCCCCACGGACCGGCTGCCTCGTCTCCCGCGTGGTGGACGAAGGACTCCAGCACCGATTCCTTGGCCACGAACCCGGCCAGCGGGGGCACTCCGGCCATGGACGCGGCGCCGATGGCGGCGACCACTCCGAGCGCACGGGACGAGCGGAAGACGCCGGACAGCTTGCGGACGTCGCGCGTTCCTGACTGGTGGTCGATGATGCCCACCACCAGGAACAGGGTGGCCTTGAACAGCCCGTGGGCCAGGAGCATGGCGAGCCCTGCGAGCGCCGCGTCCGGTGTGCCCAGGCCCACCACCATGGTGAGGAAGCCCAGCTGGCTGACGGTGCCGTAGGCGAGGATGAGCTTGATGTCGGTCTGGCGCAGCGCCCGGTAGCCGCCCACCAGCATGGTGGCCAGGCCCAGGCCCAGCACCACCGGCTGCCAGTACGCCGTTTCGGAGAACCCGGGCGCCAGCCTGGCCACCAGGTAGATGCCGGCTTTGACCATCGCTGCGGCGTGCAGGTAGGCGCTGACCGGCGTGGGTGCGGCCATGGCGCCGGGGAGCCAGAAGTGGAACGGGACCAGAGCGGACTTGGTAATGGCGCCCACCAGGATCAGTACGACGGCGGCACCCACCATGGCGCCCGTGGCACCGCTTGTGAGGGCGGGCGCCTGCTCCAGGATGCTGGAGATGCGGTAGGTGCCGGCCGCGTGGCCCAGCATGATGAGTCCCACCAGCATGGCCAGCCCGCCGGCAGTGGTGACCATGAGCGCCTGCAAGGCGGACCGCCGCGCAGCCAGCCTGGTGCGGGCGAATCCGATCAGGAGGTAGGACAGGATGGTGGTCAGTTCCCAGAAAATGAACAGCAGCAGCAGGTCATCCGCCGCCACCAGGCCGAACATGGCGCCCGCAAAGGCCAGCAGCTGCGCACCGAAGGCGCCGAGGTCCTGGTCTTTTTTCTTGAAGTACCTGGCGCAATAGACCAGCACCAGCGACCCCACGCCCAGTACCAGCAGGGACATGACCCAAGCCAGCGCGTCCATGCGGAACGCAAGTTCGAGTTGGAGCCCGGGAATCCAGGGGACGGTTTCGCTGATGGACCCCGTTCCGGCGTAGACCGGACCGTGCTGCAGCAGGAGCCAAACGAAGGATGCGGCCGGAACAGCCGCCAGTGCGTAGAACGCGTTGCGGCCCCAGGCCCTGAAGAGGAACGGCGCCAGGACAGCCACCGAAAAGTGCACGGCAAGGACTGTTATCACTGGTATCTCCGCAACGTCAGGGATTCGATTGTCAAAGTTGGAGCAGGCGGTTCATTCGTTAGGTCCGGGAGCTCCAGTTTATCAAGGCTTCGGCGCCCGCCCTGCCCCTCACGACGCCTCGCCCGGTGCGGGGCCCGGTATCCCCGGGGGTTCGCTCCGCCTCCTGTTCGCCACGGGCGGATACGATGCATCCTATGAACAGCGCCAGCGCTCCAGGGGCAACGCAGCCGTCCTCGGAACTTGAGTCCGGGAACCAGCGCACAGGCAAAGGCCGCATCCTGGCATGGGCTTCATGGGACTGGGGATCCGCAGCCTTCAACGCCGTGATGACAACCTTTGTCTTCACCGTCTACCTCACCTCCAATGCTTTCGGCGGCGAAGACCAGGCCTCGGCGGTCCTGGGCGGTGCCCTGGCGGTCGCCGGCCTGGCGATTGCCCTGCTGGCTCCTGTCACCGGCCAGCGTTCGGATGCGGGCGGCCGGCGCAAGCTGTGGCTGGGAGTCAACACGGCCGCCGTCGCCATCCTTACTGCCCTGTGCTTCTTCGTCTTCCCGCGGCCGGAATTCCTGCTGCTCGGAGTGTCGCTGATAGCCCTGGGCAACGTGTTCTTCGAGTTCGCGGGCGTCAATTACAACGCCATGCTCGCCCAGATCTCCACGCCGCGGAACATCGGCAAGGTCAGCGGATTCGGCTGGGGGGCGGGCTACCTTGGCGGCATCGTTGCCCTGCTGATTGTCCTCCAGCTGTTCGTCCAGCCCAGCTTCGACTGGTTCGGCGCGTCCACCGAGGACAGCCTGAACATCCGGCTGGTAGCTGTTTTCTCGGCCCTCTGGTTCTTCATCTTCGCCCTCCCCGTGCTGTTCGCCGTGCCCGAGCTTCCCCGCGCCGCCCAAGCAAAGCGGCTGGGCCTGCCGGCCAGCTACGGGCTGCTTTTCCGCCGGATCAAGGCCATCTACGCCACCAGCCCCCACACCATCTACTTCCTGCTGGCCAGCGCAGTCTTCCGGGACGGACTGGCCGCCGTCTTTACCTTCGGCGGAATCATCGCTGCGGGTACCTTTGGCTTTGAGCTGTCCGAGGTCATTTTCTTCGCCATCTTCGGCAATGTCGTGGCCGCGGTGGGGGCAGTGCTGGGCGGCCTGCTGGATGACCGGATCGGCCCCAAGCGGGTGATCATCGGCTCGCTGGTGGGCCTCCTGGTTGCGGGCAGCGTCATCCTGGTGCTTGGCAACGGCGACTACACCTTCCTGGGCATGGCCTGGGCCGGCAGCACCACCTTCTGGGTATTCGGGCTTTTCCTGTGCCTGTTCGTGGGGCCCGCCCAGGCCTCGTCACGCGCGTACCTGGCCAGGCTGGCGCCGCACGGCGAGTCCGGCGAACTCTTCGGCCTCTATGCCACCACCGGCCGGGCCGTCAGTTTCCTGGCACCCACGCTCTTCACCCTCAGCATCACCCTTGCGGCTCCCCTGGTGGCGCCCGGCGAGGCACAGCGCTGGGGCATCCTGGGCATCATGGTGGTGCTGCTGGCCGGACTGCTCGTCCTGCTGCCCGTCAAGTCGCCGGACGAGGCGCCCATCGCGGTCGTGCCTGCCGCCTGACGCCCGCAGGTTGACGTGGGACTCCCTGGTGACCCCTTGACGCCTCATGTTATCGATCACATAATTGTGATCGATAACATGAATCCTTTCAATGACGAGGAGCACCATGACAAAGGCCCAACATCGTCCCCGCGTGGGGATCGTCGGCACGGGCGGCATTGCCCATGCCCATGCGGAAGCCCTGAAGCTGGCGGGCGCGGAGCTCGTCGTGGCGGTGGATATCGCCCCGCGCAGGGCAACAGAATTTGCGGAAAAGGTGGGTGTCGCCCAGACCGCCCCCACCCTGGCCGCCGCAGCGGAAACGGAACTGGACCTGGTCGCCGTCTGCACGCCGCCGTCGTCGCACGCACCCCTGGCCCTGGAGGCCATGGCGCTGGGCATGGACGTGGTGCTGGAGAAGCCGCCCGCCCTGTCGCTCCGGCAGCTGCGTGAGCTGCAGGAAGCGGAACTCGCCACGGGCAGGCGGGTCAGCTGCATCTTCCAGCACCGCTTCGGCACGGGCGCCCGGAAGCTGGCGGACCTGCAGGAGTCCGGAGTCCTGGGCAGCCCGCTCACCGGGTTCTGCAACACCCTCTGGTTCCGGGACCAGGCGTACTTTGACGTTCCGTGGCGCGGCCAGTGGGACGTTGAGGGCGGCGGACCCACCATGGGGCACGGCATCCACCAGTTCGATCTCCTTCTGCACCTCTGGGGGCCCTGGCAGGAAGTGACGGCATTCGCCGGAAAGCTGGCCCGCCGTACGGAGACGGAGGACGTCTCCACCGCCATCGTGCGGTTCGAGTCAGGTGCGTTGACCACCGTCATCAACTCGGTGATCTCGCCGCGGGAAACCTCCCAGCTGCGGTTCGACTACGAACATGCCACGGTGGAACTGGAACACCTCTACGGCTACGACGACTCGAACTGGCGCTTCACGCCGGCACCCGGCCAGGAGCACCTCGCAGCTGCGTGGACGGACGGCCCGGCCAGCACACCCAGCGGCCATTCGGCACAGTATGCCCGGATCATCGAAGCCGTCAGCACCGGGACCGTTCCGCCGGTCACGCTCGCTGACGCCTGGCCCACCATGGAGCTCGCCGCCGCAACCTACGCATCCGCCATCACCGGCGAGACCGTCCGCCGCGGCGACATCACTGAAGGAAACCCGTTCTTCGACCGTGCCGACGGCCGGCTGGAACCCTGGAAACTGGAAAAGAGCCCCGCATGAGCACCGCCGCCGGAACAACTGCTGCCCCAGCAACCGCACACCAGCTCGGCTGGACGGACGATGGCGCCGCCGTCGAAATCTCACTGGACGGCGTGCCCGTCCTTACCTACACCTATGCCGCAGAGGATCCCCAGGCGGAATCGCCCCGGCCGTACTTCCACCCGGTCCGCACCAGGGGAGGCGACCTGGTGAGCGCTTACCGCCCGCACGACCACGTGTGGCACAAAGGCATCGCCTGGTCCCTGCCGCACCTTGGTCCGGACAACTTCTGGGGCGGCCCCAGCTACCGGCGCGGCCAGGATTACCAGTGGCTGCCCAACAACGGTGCCATGCGGCACCTGGAAACCACCAGGGCAGCGGACGACGACGGCTCGTTCAGTTTTGCGCACCGGCTGCAGTGGATGACCCAGCAGGGCGCGCCCGTGGTCGAGGAGGAGAGGTCCTTCCGGGTGGTGCCGGGGACGGACGCCAGCTACACCCTCGTCTTCGACACCGTCATGACCAACGTGTCCGGAGCGGACATCCATATCGGCTCCCCCACCACGGAGGGCCGTGACAACGCAGGATACGGCGGCCTGTTCTGGCGCGGCCCCCGCTCCTTCGCAGGCGGAACCATCATGGGACCCGGCGGTGCCACCGGCGAGGAACTCCGCGGCCAGCGGGCCCCCTGGCTTTCCTTCGTGGGGCAGCATGACGAAACCTGCCGCTATTCAACGCTGGTGATGGTTGACGATCCCGGCAGCGTGCATCCGGAGTCGGAATGGTTCGCCCGGTCCGAACCGTTTGCCTGCATGGGCCCTGCCCCGTTCTTCAGCCAGGAAGTCCTGTTCCAGGCAGGAGCCACCCTCCGTTTCCGGTACGGGGTTGTGGTTGCGGACGGCGCATCGGACCGGAACAGGGCGGAAGCGCTGGCAACGGCGGCCCGCGGTGTCCTGGCGGCTGCGCCGGCATCCCCGGCAGGGACGTGAACGGCGGAGAGGTGAACAGCGGACCGATGAACAGCGGGAAGGACCAGCCCCCTCCGCCGCCGGGATTTCCAGGCGGCACCGCAGTCAGCAGGCTCCGGGTATATGACTGGGAGTCCGCCGACGGCTTGTGCGGCGGCTCCCCGCACCTCCATACGGTGTCCTCCGAGGCCTACGTGGTCACGGCCGGCACGGGAGCGGTGCACACCATTTCGATGGCAGGCATCCAGCAGCACGGGCTGGCGGCCGGGTCGCTGGTGTGGTTCAGCCCCGGCACCGTCCACCGGCTGGTGAACACGGACGGGCTCACCCTCAACGTGATCATGTCCAACGCCGGCCTGCCTGAGGCCGGAGACGCCGTCCTGACTTTTCCACGCCGCATCCTCCAGGACCCGGACCTGTACGCGGCGCATGCCACCCTCCCCCGGGATGCAAAAGAAAGCGAGGTTGCGGCGGCAGCACGGAGGCGGCGCGACCTCGCCCTGGAAGGATACGCCGAACTGCATACATCGGTGCTGCGGGACGGCACTCCCGCGCTTGCGGAGTTCCACCGCGCGGCCGCCCGCCTGGTCCGCCCGCGCGTCGGGCACTGGAAGGAACTCTGGTCCGCCAAGGTCCAGAGCCAGGTAAAGGCAACGGAGCAGGCCCTCCGCGAGCTGGCAGACGGCTCGGCAGCGTCCCTGGCGGGCGCAGCGGTAGCCAGCGCCGAACAGCGCCCGGGCGAGGGATTTGGCATGTGCGGGCGCCTCACCACCTGGGAGGATTCCAGGCTGTGACACCATCCCCCGCCGCCGCCCGGCCGCCTGCCCGTGCAGCCACGATCTACGAGGTGGCACGGCTGGCCGGCGTCTCGCACCAGACTGTCTCCCGGTTCATGGCCGACCGTTCCAAGCTGAAGGCCTCCACGTCGGAAAAGGTGGAACGGGCCATGGCGGAACTGAACTACTCGCCCAACCTCACCGCCCGGTCGCTGCGGACCAAGGCCGCGTACCGGGTCCTGGCACTGGTGCCCGGATCCTCGCCGTACTTTCCGTCCCGGATGCTCAACGGCGCGGCCGCAGCCGCCCGGGAAGCCGGGTACCACCTGGACGTCGTCGCCCTGGAAGGGGCCGGCCCGGAGCGGACGGAGCGGCTCCGGGGGATCCTGGACGGCGGTCCCTTTGCTGGGGCCCTGTCTTTCGTGCCCATTTCCGGGACGGACCTCCTCCAGGCGCAGGAACGGATCCCCGTGGTGGTGGCCGGAGAGTACGACGACAAGATGCGTGGCCGGGGCCGGATTTCGGACGGCTCCGCGGCGCAGGCCATCGTGGAGCACCTTGCCGCCCTGGGCCACCGGCGGATCGCCCATATCGCTGGCCCGCAGGAATGGCCCGCAGCCCGCAACCGCCTGGCCGTTTACCGCAAGGCCGTGCACGACGCCGGGCTGGAGGATTGCGGGGTGGCCGAAGCGGAGTGGAGCGCCGCCTCCGGATACACCGCTGCGCAAACCCTCCTGGCCAACCCCTCCTTCACCGCCGTCTTCGCCGCAAACGACCACCTGGCCATCGGGGCCATCCGGGCGCTCCACGATCACGGTCTCCGGGTTCCCGCCGATATCAGCGTCGTCGGCTGGGACGACCACCCCGAATCCGCGTTCCTGGTCCCGTCCCTGACCACCGTCCACATGGACCTGGAGGCCCAGGGCAGCCGCGCCATGGAACAGCTGATCGCCGCGTTGAACCCGGGAAACACACCCCCTCCGGAGCCTGGTCCCACGGGCATGCGGCTGGTCCTGCGGGAATCCTCGGGGCCCGCCCCCAAGCATGGCCAGGCAGACTAGTCTGGAACCATGAACGTGGACGAAACCAACCTTCCCGGCCTGGGCCGGCGCAAGGATTTCATGACCGCCTCAGGCCGCCGGATCGGCGTGGTGGAGCGGCGCGAGGGCCAGACCGAGCTCATCGTCTCGGCCTGGGATGATCCGGACACCTGCCAGGCATCCATACCCCTCACCACCGAGGAAGCAGCCACCCTCGGCAATCTCCTGGGCGGGCAGCACCTGGCCATGAAACTGACAGAGGAACACAAGGATGTCCCGGGAATCGTCACCCGGCAGTTCTCCATCGCCCAGGATTCCCCCTTCCAGAACCAGCCCATGGGCAAGGCGTGCATCCGCACCCGGTGCGGCGTCTCCATCGTGGCGATCATGCGCGAAGGCGAGGTGCTCCCGTCGCCGGGACCCGACGTCGTGCTTCACCCCGGTGACCTGCTGGTGGCGGTGGGCACCCAGGAAGGCCTCGACGCGGCGGCCGATATCCTGCGTCACGGATAAGACGGCATGGACCCGCTGGCCCTGACCCTCATTGAACTGGGGGCCGTTGTATTCTGCCTTGGCCTGCTGGCCAGGCTGGCCGGACGGGTCGGAATGTCCCCCATCCCGCTCTATCTCCTCGGCGGACTCGCATTCGGCGCCGGCGGCATCGTCAAGCTCGACGGCATGAAAGAGTTCGCGCACGTCTCCGGCGAGATCGGCGTGATCCTGCTGCTGCTTATGCTCGGCCTGGAATATACGGCGACCGAACTCTTCACCGGCCTGCGCCGCTCCTGGCAGGGCGGCGTGCTGGACCTCGTCCTGAACTTCCTGCCCGGTGCTGCCCTGGCCTACCTGCTGGGCTGGGGCGGGGTGGGCGCCATGGTGCTGGGCGGCGTCACCTACATCTCCTCATCGGGAATTGCCGCCAAGGTCATCACCGACCTGGGCCGGATAGGCAACCGGGAAACACCGGTGGTGCTGTCCATCCTGGTGTTCGAGGACCTGGCCATGGCCGTCTACCTTCCCGTGCTGACCACCATCCTGGCCGGCGTCAGTTTCCTCGGCGGGCTCACCAGCGTGGGCATCGCGCTGGCGGTGGTGAGTGTGGTGCTGATGGTGGCGCTGCGGCACGGGCACCACGTGTCCAAGGCCGTCCACAGCGAGAACTCGGAAGTGTTCCTCCTGAACGTGCTGGGCGCGGCGCTGCTGGTGGCCGGGATAGCCTCGGCCATGCAGGTTTCCGCCGCGGTGGGGGCATTCCTGCTTGGCATCGCAATTTCAGGCGCAACGGCGCACAACGCCACCCGCATCCTCGAGCCGCTGCGGGACCTGTTTGCCGCCATCTTCTTTGTCGCCTTCGGACTCAATACAGATCCCACGTCCATCCCGCCGGTCCTTGGCTGGGCCCTGGTGCTGGCCGTCATCACGGCCGCCACCAAAATGGCGACGGGCATCTGGGCGGCCAAACGCGCCGGCATCGCGCGGCCAGGCCGCCTGCGCGCCGGAGCCACGCTGATCGCACGCGGCGAATTCTCCATCGTCATTGCGGGGCTGGCAGTTGCGTCCGGGGCAGTGCCCGGCGAGCTGGCGGCCCTTGCCACCGCGTATGTCCTGCTGATGGCGGTAGTGGGTCCGCTGGCGGCCCGGTTTGTGGGGCCCGTCAGGGCTGCCCAACCGCCCGCGGGCGTGGCTGCCAGGGCCTGAGGCCCCCTGCCCCAGTGCGGGCGCCAGTGCTGCCTGCTAAATCTCCGTGCGGTGGAAGTTCAGGTGGCTGCGGCTCGCGGTAGGACCGCGCTGGCCCTGGTACCGGTTGCCGTACTCGCCCGAGCCGTAGGGATGCTCCGCGGAGGACGTCAGCCTGAAGAAGCACAGCTGGCCGATCTTCATGCCCGGCCACAGCTTGATGGGCAGGGTGGCCATGTTGGACAGTTCCAGGGTTACGTGGCCTGAGAATCCGGGGTCGATAAACCCGGCCGTGGAGTGGGTCAGGAGGCCCAGCCGGCCCAGCGAGGACTTGCCTTCCAGGCGGGCCGCGATGTCGTCCGGCAGCGTGACGGTCTCGTACGTGGACCCCAGGACGAACTCGCCCGGGTGCAGGATGAACGGCTCGTTCGGCTCCACTTCCACAAGGCGCGTCAGCTCCGGCTGTTCCTCGGCCGGGTCGATGTGGGCGT
The DNA here is from genome assembly GCF_023708005.1 of Pseudarthrobacter sp. NCCP-2145. Lineage (NCBI taxonomy): Bacteria > Bacillati > Actinomycetota > Actinomycetes > Micrococcales > Micrococcaceae > Pseudarthrobacter > Pseudarthrobacter sp. NCCP-2145. The sequence goes on from NZ_BRCG01000014.1 coordinate 73,013, forward strand.
ACTTGTGGTTATCAAACAGGCGGAAGAATTTGTCGATCCGGACATCCACGGACGACGGCTGGACCATCGCCGGATCGTACGGCTCGAGCACGATCCGCTGGGAGTCTATTTCGGCACGAATATCGCGGTCAGAGATCAGCACCGTCCCAAATTACCGTATGGCCGCTCCGGGGCAGTTATCCACAGCAACATTTTTTCGTTGTTGCAGAGCGCTCGTGGGGCTACTGTTACAGAAGTGATTCAGGCGCCGGATGGTCTCCCGGATGGCCCAACAGAGCTGGGGATGTTGTGAATAGATTGGCCGCGCCCTCTTTTATTGGCGTGCTCTTGGCTTTAGCGCTGCTCTCTTCATCGGCGGGCACGCCTCCGGTGCCGGCTGCGGGGCCGCCAGTGGGCGCAACGGGGCCCGGCAGCGTCAGCCTGGGTGCGTCGGCCATAACCGGCCGCACCGGGTCCCCCTCCGGCACGGACTCCGGCGGGCCCCTCCTCGCCCCCGCGGTTGAACCTGACATCCGGCCGGCATCACCTACGGAACCGCTGGCAGCGGAACCAGTACCTGCGGAGCCCCTGGCACCCGCCCCCGCACCCGGCCCGTTCGCCGTTTCGGTTCAGGATTCCCCCGAGCCCGCAGCACCGGCACCTGCTCCTGCTCCGGACTCCGAAGAGCCTGCACCCGGCATTCCGTCCATCCCTCCCCTCTGGGCACCGGACGAGGAACTTGCCTCTCCCCCGGTGTCCCGCCAGGCGGCTCCGGAATCCCTGGCGGCCGCCACTCCTGCACCGGAAGCCCTCATTCCTGACAGCAACGCAGCCGCCATCCTCACGGTGTTCAACCGGATCAACGAGTACCGGGCGTCCAAGGGCCTGAACCCCGTCAAGTACCACGCAACAGTGGCGGCCCTGGCACAGGAGTGGTCGGACAGCATCGCATCCCGCGAGGTCATCGAGCACCGCGCCAGCTTCTGGACGGACCAGCGCGCGCTGAGTCCCAACAATGGCGCCGGTGAGGTCATCGCCATCCGCACGGATCGGGACGCCGCGCTCCTGGTGGAATGGTGGAAAGGCTCCCCCGGCCACAACGCCATGCTGCTCGATCCTCGCTTCAACGTCATGGGTGCCGGGATCAGCTATACGGACCGCACGTACAAGATCTGGGGCGTGGTGAACTTCTTCGGCTACACCACCCTTCCCGTCGGCACTACCGATTCCCCCGGCGGAACCGGGTCGAGCACACCCTTCCCGGCGCCGCCACCCACTATGTGCGACGCCCCGGTCCGGCATATGCCGCCCACGCTTGACCTCGCCGCCGCGGCCATCAAGGGGCCCGGAGACATGGTGACCGTCGACTCCTCCGGCCAGCTCCTGGCACGGGCAGCCACCGGCGCGCGCACCTTTGCCGCGGCCAAGGTCATCGGCTCAGGATTTGCCGGCGCCAAGGAAGTGTTCACCACAGACTGGGACCGGGACGGCGCCTATGACCTCGTCACGCAGTGGAGCAACGGCACGCTGACCCTCCACCGCGGCATTGCCGCCGGCGGATTCCAGCCGCCTGCCACCCTGGGAAGCGGAGGGTGGGAAACCCTTACCCTCGCCGTCGGCGGATGGTGCGCCAACAACAGGCTCCCCCAGATTCTTGCCCTGGACGGGGCGGGGAACCTCTACCTGTATCCGAACAAGGGCATGGGCGACCTCTCCGCACGGACGTTCGTAGGCTCCATCGGCGCCGCCCGGAAACTGTCCATGGTGGATTACGATGCCGACGGGTTCCAGGACCTCCTGGCCCTCCGGGCTGACGGCTCCGTCCAGCTGCACCGAGGCTGGGGCACCACGGCACTGCGGACGGAAGCCAGGGCTACGGTCGCCACCGGCTGGGGAGATGTCACGGGCATCAGGCCACTGCGGGACGTTACAGGCCTGAACTCCACCGGGCTGGCCCTGCGACGGGCGTCCGACGTTGTGCAGTACTGGGACCTGACCTCCGGAAGCCTCGCGTCGCCGTCGAACATTCCCGGACCGTGGACCGGGCAACGGCTGGCGCAGTAGGCGCCCCGGCACCGTAGGAGGGCAGCCGCAGTAGGCGGACTACGCAGGCCTGCCGCTGCCGGAGGGAACGAGAGCACCCTCTACATAGCGGGCTGGAGCTCCAGGACGTCCTTGAGCCGTTCGAGCTGGGCGACCTCGGTGGAGAGGCTGCGTTGAAGCATCCTGTTCAGGAATCCGACCCGGTTAAGGATCCCGAGCCTGTGCAGGATGCCGGCCGCCCCTTCTGCCCGGGCCTCAAGGGCAAACCTGACGCGCGTTCCTGCCGCCTCCGTGCTGAGGTAGTACCCGCCTGAACGGTGGGCCGGCCCGGACATGGCCTGGAACTGGATTTCGGCTCCGGGCCTGGAGTGGGTGATTTCCAGCTCCGCGGGGATGCTCAGCCCGGACCGTCCGGCCACCATCTTGCGGTACACCGCCCCCTTGGAGGCAGATGCGCCCTGCAGCAGCCTGACGCTGCGCACCGAGTCGTTCCACGCAGGCAGGTTGGTGGCATCAAGCAGGTACAGATACACGGCCATGGCGTCCCGCCGGATAAGGACCTCGTGTTCTGCGAATGCCATGGGGGATCTTCCTGTGGTTGAGGTTCAACTGCCGCAGTAGCTGCACTCCCCCCGGCCCCGCAGCTACCCGGTTCAGGTTAGCCAGCGCTCCGCGGGCACACCTAGCCACGGCAGGCGACGTTATTGAAGAGTTACTGGATGACGTGCCCCTCACCGGGACACGGGCGGCGCGCAGCGTGTGTGGGCAGGGCAGGCAAAGTTCTGCGCTAAGCTATGTTCTGCCCCTCCACGGCGGGGCAGCGCGGCTGTAGCTCAATGGTAGAGCGCTAGCTTCCCAAGCTTGATACGCGGGTTCGATTCCCGTCAGCCGCTCCACTGCTTGCAGCGGGACAGAAGACAAGCCACCCCGGGGCCATTAGGTACCGGCGTGTATCGTCAGAAGTCAGGAACCTCTTCGGTTCCGCTACAGGAGCAATTCATGGCTGACAAGTCCCCGCGTCAAACAGCATCCAAAAAATCCGGCAAGTCCATCAAGGAAAAGCGGGCCGACAAGAAGGCCGCTTCCGCCCCCGCCAGCTCCCTGGACATCACCTCCAGCAAGGCCGCCAAAAAGAAGTGACCGGGCAGCAGAAAAGACTGACCCTCGGCGTCCTGGCCTCAACCAGGAAGCCCGATGAGCGCCGGCTCCCCATCCATCCGCTGCATTTCGAGCGCATTGCGCCCGACATCCGCGAGCACATCATCCTGGAAACCGGCTACGGCGAGCGGCTGGGCGTCTCGGACGAACACCTCTCGCCTTTGGTGGGCAGGATGGCCGGCCGGGAGGCGCTGCTGGCGGAGGCCGACGTCGTCCTCCTGCCCAAGCCCCAGCCGGAAGACCTCGCCGACATGCGGGACGGCCAGGTCCTCTGGGGCTGGCCGCACTGCGTCCAGGACCGCGCCATCACCCAGCTGGCCATCGACAAGAAGCTCACGCTGATTGCCTTCGAGGCCATGAACCACTGGGCCAGCGACGGCGGCTTTGGGCTGCACGTGTTCCATAAGAACAACGAACTCGCGGGGTACTGCTCCGTGCTGCACGCCCTGGCGCTGACCGGGTCCACCGGCGACTACGGCCGGAGGCTCAGTGCCACGGTCATCGGCTTCGGCGCGACAGCCCGGGGCGCCGTCACCGCGCTGAACGCGCACGGGATCCATGACGTCCAGGTGCTGACCAACCGGGGCGTGGCCGCCGTCGGGGCACCGATCCACTCAGTGAACATCGTCCAGTTCGACCACGACGACGAAGCCCCCTTCCTGAGCCAGGTCATCAGCGAGCGCGGCAGGGTCCCGCTGGCTCCGTTCCTGGCCGAGAGCGACATCGTGGTCAACTGCACCCTGCAGGACCCCAACAACCCGCTGACGTACCTGCGCACGGAGGACCTGGCGGCGTTCAGTCCCGGAAGCCTGATTGTGGATGTGTCATGCGACGAGGGAATGGGTTTCAGCTGGGCACGGTCCACCACCTTCGCCGACCCCATGTTCACGGTGGGCGACCACATCAACTACTACGCCGTGGACCACAGCCCGTCCTACCTCTGGAACTCCGCCAGCTGGGAAATCAGCCAGGCGCTGCTGCCTATCCTGGAAACCGTCGTCAGTGGCCCCGGCGCGTGGGACGCCAACGAGACCATCGCCCGTGCCATCGAGATCCGCGACGGCGTCATCCGCAACAGGGATGTCCTGGAGTTCCAGAAGCGCGAAGAGGCGTACCCGCACCTGGCCTTATAGTGCGGGTTACGCGGCGGCCCGCCCGACAATCCGCACGGGCTGCCGCCGGTCCTTGAGGTTGACCCTCAGCGACAGCGAGCCCTTGCGCGCCAGGATGACCGCGACCGTCAGTGCCGCGAGGGCAGGCACGCCGCCGGACACCAGCAGCGCCACGTGCGGGTCGGCGTGCTCGGCGATCCAGCCCAGCATTGGCCCGCCGATTGCCTGGCCGCCGATCAGGACCATGATGTACAAGCTCATGACCCTGCCCCGGATGCCCATGTTGGAGCTGACCTGGACCAGCTGGTTGGACCCTGTCAGGAACATCAGGCACCAGAACCCCGAGAGCACCATGACCGCGCCGAACACCGGCATGGACGGCGCCAGCGCGGCAAGGCACAGCATGACCCCGTACATTCCCGCGCAGAACACCACGGAGCGCAGCCGGAGCCGGCGGCGCCGAGTGGATGCCACCGCGCCGGCCAGCGCGCCCAGCGCCACCAGGGCGTTCAGGAGGCCATAGCCCGCGGCACCGGCGTTGAACACGTGGTCCGCGAAGGCGGCGAGCACCACGGGCAGGCTCATGGCGAACACCGCGATGAATCCTGCCATCAGCCACGGCCAGTAAATTGTGGGCTTGCCCAGCGCATACCGCAGTCCCTCGCGCAGCATACCCTTGCTCTTCGGGGCGGGCTCGCTCACGAACAGCTGGTCCTTGCGCAAAAGAAGCAGCATGGCCACGGTGGAACAGCATGCCACGGCATTGCCGGCGAAAGCCCATCCGGCACCCACGGCAGTGAGCATCCACCCCGCCAGCGCGGGACCGATCAGGCCGCCCAGCTGGAAGGTGGTGGAGTTAACGCTGATGGCGTTGCGCAGGTAGGTGGGTCCCACGAGTTCATTGACGAAGACCTGCCGGGCCGGCTGGTCAAGGACCGTCACCAGGCCAAGCACCAGCGCGATGACGTAGACGTGCCACACCTCAACAGCCCCGCTCAGGGCGAGGGCCGCCAGCACAGCCGCCAGGACTGCCGCCATGCCCTGGCACAGAATCAGGATCTTCCGCTTGGCAAACCGGTCGGCCACCATCCCGCCCCACGGTCCCAGGAGCAGGGACGGCAGGAACTGCAGCGCCACGGTGATGCCCACGGCCGTGACGGATCCGGACAGCTCCAGCACCATCCAGTCCTGGGCGATCCGCTGCATCCAGATGGCGACGACGGCGATGAAGTGGCCTATCGCGAAGATGCGGAAGTTGGGGACCCGAAGGGAGATGAAGGTGTGTTTCCAGGGCAGGCGTTCAGTAACGACGGCGAGCGGCTGGGTCTGGTGGTCCGGCGGCGCGGAGCCGGCGGTATCGATGACGGTTTGGGTGACGGTTGCCGATGACGGCGGTGGGGGTGCCACAGGTGTGTCCTCAAGTGCGTGCGGTCCGGGATGCCCTTAACGCTAGGGTGGAACACGGGATTATGGAGACGTATCGTCCCTATAACTCCTATTGCAGACTGCAATACAGCCACGCCCGCACCGACGCCCCCCGGAGTCCATCGTGTTCGAACCAGCCCAGCTGCGCTCCTTCCTCGCCGTCGCAGAAACGCTGAGCTTTACCAAGGCGGCGGAGCGGCTGGGCCTGGCCCAGCCCACCGTCAGCCAGCATGTCCGCAAGCTGGAGGCGGCCGCCAAGAGGGTCCTGGTCAGCCGGGATACCCGCGATGTGCGGCTGACGGACAACGGGGACGCCATGGCGGGCTTCGCCCGGAACATCCTGGCAGCCCACGATTCCGCCTCCCGCTACTTCTCCGGTTCTGCGATGCGCGGACGGCTGCGGTTCGGCACGGCCGATGACCTGGCCATCACGGGCCTGCCGCGGATCCTGCGGGAGTTCCGGCAGATCTATCCGCAGATCAACCTGGAGCTGACGGTGGGCCAAAGCGACCAGCTGTACCGGAAGCTCAACGCGGGGCAGTTGGACCTTGTCTTCGTCAAGTGGGTGGCCGGAGCCAAGGACGGAACCGTGGTCCAGCATGATTCCTTTTCCTGGGTGGGGCTGGAGCAGACCACGCTGGACCCGGCGGCTCCCGTGCCGCTCATCGCCTACCCGTCACCCAGCCTGAGCCGGAAGCTCGCCATTGACGCCCTTGAGTCCCATGGCAGGACCTGGCGGATCACCTGCACCACGCGGCAAATCAGCGGTGTGCTGGCGGCCGTCCGGGCAGGAATCGGCGTGGCCGTCATGCCGTCGTCGCTCGTCCCGGAAGACCTCAAAATCATCACCCGGCGGTTCGACCTGCCGGCAGTGGGCGACGTGGACTTCACCCTGATCCGCAATCCACTGGCCAATGCGGAGGTCATTGATGCACTGACGCAGTCCATTGTGGGCAGGACAATTAATCGGCAAGCATAACGCCGGCGCCGCCCCGGCGGGCGCAGCCATTCCGCAGTTTCCATTGATTGCTGAAGGCAGCATCCCCTATGCTGACTTCCTAGGGTCAAGCAGCTGGCCGGTTCTCAAGCACGGGGGGCTCCTGCATGCCAGGATTTCCACCCGGGACAGGCAGCCAATGACGACAGCCAGGAACACCCATGCCAGCTCGGCCCATGCGCGCCCCATCAACACTGCGCGGCCGCCGGCCACCCGCCGCTCCAACCTCGGCGCCGGGATCGCAACAACCGATACCGGCTACGTAGGCAAACCCACCTGCGACACCTGCCGGACGGACGAATTCGTCTATCTGGAGTCCTACATCCCGCCCACGTACCGGCGTGACGGAACGGTCGCTTCCCTGGGCGAAGTGGCGTACACGTGCACGCGGTGCGAGGATTTCTCCGCTCACAGCGTTCCGGTGACCTGGACGCCGCCCGGGTGGTACCTCGGCTGACAGGCAAATAACACCAACACACTGCAGAAGGCCGGGCGGTCACCGTGAAAGGTGGCCGCCCGGCCTTCTGTATGTGCGGTAATCCTGCAGTGTGCGCGGAAACTCCGCGGGCCTGGGCTGCTAGATCAGGGCGTCCGAGAGGTGGTTCGGGGTGCCGAAGCGGTGCGCCGTGATGCTGACGGCCTGTTCGTGCACGAAGGGCAGCAGCTCAACGCGGCCCGCTTCGGTCACCGGGTGCGCGTAGATTGCCAGGTCGGGACGTCCCCCCGTGGCCTTCGCCAGGGCCGTCGCGGTGCCGCCAATCAGGCGGACGCGGCCATTGGACAGCTTGCCCGCCGCGGCGAGCCTGCCCGCGGAAGCCAGCCAGTCGGCGTCGGACTCCACCGTCACCTCGATGTCCAGGGCCAGCAGCACCGGGCGCAGCTGGGCGGGAAGCTCGACGGCGCTGGAAACGGTCAGCTCCGAGCCCGCCAGTACGCCGGCCGCCACGGTCCGGACCAGGTCCGCCAGCGGCGCACCCTCGGACAGGCGCACCGTCACGGGAAGGCTGCGGTAGCGGAAGATGTTGCGTTCCGCGCTGAGTCCGGAGACGTCCTTGGCGGTACCAAACTCCTCTGCCCAGGCCTGCGCATCGGAGGCCAGCGCACGCTGGACGGACTCGAAGCCGGCCGGGTCCAGGGCGGACCCGGCCGCGTCAAGGATGCGGCGCACGCCCGGGTGGGTGATGTCGGCATCCGCGGTGCTTGTGGCAGGGGCCCAGTCACCCAGGCCTGCCAGGTAGTTGGGTCCACCGGCCTTGGTGCCTGCACCCACTGCGGACTTCTTCCAGCCGCCGAACGGCTGGCGCTGCACAATCGCGCCCGTGATGCCGCGGTTCACGTAGAGGTTTCCGGCCTGGATGCTGTCCAGCCAGATTCCCAGTTCCTCGGAGTTCAGGGAGTGCAGCCCGGCGGTGAGGCCGTACTCGATCTGGTTCTGGAGGTCGATGGCCTCTTCCAGGGTCTCGGCGGTCATCACGCCCAGGACGGGGCCGAAGAATTCAGTGAGGTGGAAGTAGGAGCCGCGCTTGACGCCGTAGCGCACGCCCGGGCTCCAGAGCCGGCCGGTGCCGTCCAGCTTCCTGGGCTCAACGGCCCAGTTTTCTCCGTCGCCCAGGGTGGTGAGGGCGTTGAGGAGCTTGCCGTTGGCGGGCTCGATGATCGGGCCCATCTGGCTGGTGGGGTCCTCCGGGTAGCCCACCTTCAGGGAGGTGACGGCATCGATCAGCTGGTTGTGGAAGCGCCTGGACTTGGCCACCGAACCCACCAGGATCACCAGTGACGCGGCCGAGCACTTCTGGCCGGCGTGGCCGAACGCGGAGTACGCCACGTCCTTGGCTGCCAGGTCCAGGTCCGCGCTGGGGGTGACGATGATGGCGTTCTTGCCGCTGGTCTCGGCCAGCAGCGGCAGGTCCTGGCGGAAGGACCGGAACAGTTCGGCGGTCTCGTAGCCGCCGGTGAGGATCACGCGGTCGACGGCCGGGTGGGAGATCAGCTGCCTGCCGAGTTCCCGCTCGCCCAGCTGCACCATGGTCAGCACATCGCGCGGAACGCCGGCCTCCCACAGGGCTTCCACCATCACGGCACCGCTGCGGGCGGCCTGCTTGGCGGGCTTAATCACGACGGCGGAGCCGGCGGCGAGTGCCGCGAGGGTGGACCCTGCGGGGATGGCGACCGGGAAGTTCCACGGCGGTGTGACCACGGTGAGCTTGGCCGGGACGAACGTGGCGCCGTCGACCTTGTCCAGCTTCCGCGCGGACTCGGCGTAGTAGTGGGCAAAGTCCACCGCTTCGCTGACCTCCGGGTCGCCCTGGTCGATGGTCTTGCCGGTTTCGCTGGCCATGACCTCGAGCAGGTCGGCGCGGCGGGCTTCGAGGATGTCGCCGGCGCGGTGCAGGATCTCGGCGCGCTCGGCGCCTGAGAGCGCGCCCCAGGCCCTGCCCTTGTCGACGGCGGTGGTAATGGCGTCGTTCAGGGTTGCTTCGTCGTTGATGAAGGCGGCTTCCACGGCGGCGTTGCCGAGTGTGGAGGACGGGACGCGTTCCAGGATGGCACGGCCCCAGTCGCGGTTGGCCGGCAGCGAGGGATCGGTGTCCGGGGTGTCCTTGAACGAATCGTGCGGCAGGGGCTGCGGCGGAAGGTTGCGGTTCTGCTGCCGGTTGGCGGGCGGCACGCTGTTGTCCAGGGCTTCAAGGGAGGAGAGGAAGCGCTGCTTTTCCCGCTCGAACAGGGCTTCGTTCTTGTCCAGCTCGAACACGGCGGACATGAAGTTGTCTTGGCTTGCCCCTTCTTCGAGGCGGCGGATCAGGTAGGCGATGGCGACGTCGAACTCGGCCGGGTGCACCACCGGTGTGTAGAGCAGGAGCGAGCCGACGTCCTTCTTGACGGCTTCGGCCTGGCCCTGTGCCATGCCGAGCAGCATCTCAAACTCGATGCTCTGCCGTGCGGTGTCCGCGATGCCGCGCTTTTTGGCCAGCAGCCACGCGAACGCGATGTCGAACAGGTTGTGGCCGGCAACGCCGATCCGGATGTTCTTGATCCGCTCCGGGTGCAGCGAGTAGTTGATGACGCTCTTGTAGCTGGTGTCCGAGTCCTGCTTGGTTCCCCACGTTGCCAGCGGCCAGTCGTGCAGCGAGGCTTCCACCTGCTCCATGGGCAGGTTGGCGCCCTTCACCACGCGGACCTTGATGGCGGCGCCGCCGTTGGCGCGGCGCTCAGCGGCCCAGTCCTGCAGGCGGATCATGGCGGAAAGTGCGTCCGGGAGGTAGGCCTGAAGCACGATGCCGGCCTCGAGGTTCTTGAACTGGGGCTTGTCCAGGATCCTGGTGAAGACCGCGATGGTCATGTCCAGGTCCTTGTACTCCTCCATGTCCAGGTTGATGAATTTGGCCTTGGGAAATGACGCTGCGCGCTCGAACAGCGGGGTGAGCTTCTCGACGACGTGCGCAACGGCCTCGTCGAAGGCCCACGGCGAGTGCGGGGCCACCGTGGAGGAGACCTTGATGGAGACGTAGTCGACGTCGGGGCGCGCCAGCAGCGTGTGCGTGCCCTCGAGCCGGCGGGAGGCCTCGTGCTCGCCCAGGACGGCTTCGCCCAGGAGGTTGACGTTCAGCTTGATGCCGTCCTTGCGGATCTTCGCGATGGCGGGTCCCAGCTTGGCGTCGGTGGCGTCAACAATCAGGTGGCCCACCATCTCGCGCAGGACCTTGCGCGCGACGGGGATGACAACCTGCGGCAGGATCGGGGCCATGGTTCCGCCAAGTGCCACGGCGCTCCGCATGTACCAGGGCAGGAAGGCGGGGACTTTGGGGGCCAGCGCGGCGAGGTTGCGTGCGGCGACGCTCAGGTCCTCGGGGCGGACCACGCCGTCCACGAAGCCAACGGTGAATTCCAGGCCGTTGGGGTCCTTCAGGACGCCGGCGAGCTGCTGGGCGGAAGCATCCACGGGAACCTTGGCTGCCTCGGTCAGCCAGTGGCGGACCAGTGCCACCGCTTCGGTGGCCAACGCCTTGGCCTGGGGCACGTCGACGTCGACAGTCCGGGGCGCAGTTCCGGTGGCGGCTGCCGGTTCCATTGCAATGTGGGTCATGGCTGTTCTCGTTCTTTCCTGGGGTTCAAGGAGGTCTTATCCACCAGTATGAGCTTCCAGTCACATAAGATAAAGCGATCTTTCCTAAGCAATACAGGTTAGAAAAGATGAAGAATTAAGCCCCGCCCGAACTCCCCCTCCCCCAGCGACGCTCTCTCACTTGATGCAACAAATACGGCCACCCTCTCTCACTTAATGCGGGAAAAACGGAAACGCTCTATCACCCCCCAGGAGGGTGATAGAGCGTCCGTGTTTAAGCGGCATTAAGTGAGAGAGCGTCCCCTGGGCGGGTCAGCCGACGGGGCGGTGCATCTCCACAATCTCCTGGTGCCGGGGGCTGTTGGGGTTCATGAGCGAGTGCTTCTTGCCGTAGAAGAAGTAGATCGCCAGGCCAACAAGGAGCCAGACGCCGAAACGAGCCCAGGTCTCCCAGTGCAGCTGGAACATCAGGAACGCGGAGGCCAGCACGCCGAAGGCCGGGATGAACGGCATGAACGGCAGGCGGAAGGTCCGGGGCGCGTCCGGCTTCTTGTAGCGGAACACGATCACCGAGAAGCAGACGACGACGAACGCGGCCAGGATGCCGATATTGGTCAGGTCGGCAACGGCCTTGATAGGGAACACGCCGGCCAGCAGTGCGGAGGCGACGCCGGCAATCCACGTGACGCGCTGCGGGGTGCCGTGGCGGTCTGTCTTGGAGAACCAGCCGGGCAGCAGGCCATCGCGGCTCATGGAGAACCAGACGCGGGTAACACCCAGGAGGAAGGTCAGCATCACGGTGAGGATGGACAGGACGGCGAACACCGAGATGATGGTGGCGATCACAGGCAGGCCAACACCCGTGAAGGCCGAGGCAAAACCGGCCGTGGGGTCAATGTCCTTGTAGTTCTGCATGCCGGTAAGCACCAGGGTGGCTGCCACGTAGAGCAGCATCGCAATGATCAGCGACAGGATGATGGCCTTGGGCATGTGCTTCTTGCCCTCCTTGGCCTCTTCCGCCGCGGTGCTCATGGCGTCGTAGCCGAAGACGGCGAAGAAGACCGTGGCCGCGCCGGCCAGGACGGGGCCGAAGCCGCTGGGCATGAACGGGTTGTAGTTGTTGGTGTCGATGTAGAAGACGCCCAGTCCGATGATGAAAAGGATCAGGATGACCTTGATGGCAACGGCCACGAGTTCAAACCGGCCGAAGGCCTTGGTGCCGCGGGACAGGATCCAGGTCACGATCAGGCAGACCACGATGGCCGGAATGTTGACGATGCCGCCGCGGCCCTCGTCAGCGGTGGAGGTCATCCAGATGGGCATGTTGATGCCGATTCCCGAGAGGAAGGCGTCGAAGTAGCCGGAGATACCGATGGCAACCACCGCCACGATGGCGATGTACTCCAGCAGGAGGTCCCAGCCGATGAACCAGCCGATGATCTCGCCGAGCGCCACGTATCCGTAGGTGTAGGCGGACCCGGCGCGGGGGATCATGCCCGCGAATTCCGCGTAGGACAAAGCAGCGGCGGCAGACGCGAGGCCTGCCACCAGGAAGGAGATCAGCACCGCGGGCCCCACCCCGGGTGTGCTCTCGCTGCCGGCGGCCACCAGTCCCGCGAGGGAGAAGATGCCGACGCCGATGATGCCGCCTACGCCGATCGCCGTAAGCTGCCAAAGCCCGAGTGACTTAAAGAGGCCACTGTGTTTGTTCTCTTCTTCTATGTCGTCAATGGGCTTGCGCCGCATGATCGACTGGGTCATATCTCTAGTGCTCATCAGGAACTCCTGCTTGGGGTGCGACCCCGTCACGGCGCGAGAAGAATCGCTTGTGACGGGGGTAACTCGGTCCCAACAGTATGCAAGCGGGCTTGCGTTAGATAAAGTGACTACTTCTAACCTATATTCGTTAGTTTAGGTAAGGATTTCCCCATGCTTGATGTGCGCCGGCTCCGCCTGCTCCGGGAACTCAGCATCCGGGGGACCCTCGCGGAGGTGGCGGAGGCACTGCAGTACAGCCCGTCGTCGGTCTCGCAGCAGCTTGCCCTGCTGGAAAAGGAAGTAGGGGTCCAGCTGCTCCGCAAGACGGGGCGGCGGGTGCAGCTCACACCCCAGGCCGAAGTCCTCGTGGCGCACACCGCGAGCCTGCTGGAAACCATGGAGCAGGCCGAGGCGGACCTGGCCGCATCGTTGACCACGGTCACCGGCACCGTCCGGATCGCCGTTTTCCAGTCGGCAGCCCTTGCCCTTATGCCGGAAACGCTCACGCGCATGTCCCGCACGTACCCCGAAGTCCGGATCGAGATGATCCAGCGCGAGCCCGAGACCGCCCTGCACGAAACCTGGGCCCGCGATTTTGACCTTGTCATTGCCGAGCAGTATCCGGGCCATGCCGCCCCCCGTTATCCCGAGCTGGACAGGGTCAGGCTGACCACCGATGCCATTCGGCTCGCCGTCCCGCCGGCGTCCGACGGCGGCCCCGCCATCTCCTCGATCGAGGACACCGCGGAACTTGCCTGGGTGATGGAGCCGCGGGGTGCCGCCTCGAGGCACTGGGCCGAGCAGGCCTGCCGGAGTGCGGGATTCGAACCCGACGTGCGCTATGAGACCGCTGACCTCCAGGCGCAGATCCGGCTGATCGAGTCGGGCAACGCCGTGGCGCTGATGCCGGACCTGGTGTGGACCGGCAGGGACACCACGGCCCGGCTCCTGGACCTGCCGGGGAAACCGCGGCGCACCGTCTTCACCTCGGTCCGCCGCTCCAGCGCCAAGCGCCCGGCCATCCTGGCAGCCCGGGAAACCCTTGCTGCCACGGCAGGAGCAGTGGCGGCTGACGTCGCCGGGTGACCGGCCGCCGTCGGACGCGTCCTTGCACCTGGGGGAACTGCACCCCCTGCGCCATGACGCGGGACGTCACTGCGCCGGGACCGTCCCTGCGCAAGTGTTTCCTGCGTCACTGCGCGGCAGGGCCCCCGCCGCTAGACTGAAGCCGTTATGAATCGAACAATGTTCAAGTCCAAAATCCACCGGGCCACCGTCACGCACGCTGACCTGCACTACGTAGGTTCGGTCACTGTTGACCTGGACCTGCTTGAGGCCGCCGACATCCTGCCGGGTGAGCTGGTGTCCATCGTGGACGTGACCAACGGCTCCCGTCTGGAGACCTACACCATTGCCGGCGAGCGCGGCTCCGGCGTCATCGGCATCAACGGGGCGGCGGCCCACCTGATGCAGGAAAACGACATTGTCATCCTGATTACCTACGCGCAGATGACCACCGAGGAAGCGAAGAGCTATGAGCCCAGGGTGGTCCACGTGGACGAAAACAACCGCGTGATCCAACTGGGCAACGACCCCGCCGAGGGTCTGACCCCGGGCCTGCTGCGCCCCCCTTTCGCGCTTAACAACGCCGCACTGTAACCGGAGCGTGAGCCCCGGTCCCCTGCTCCGCCGCGACCTGCGGGCTGTCCCATGCTAGGCGTGCTGGCCGGCTTCTTCGTGGTGTGGTGCATCATCCTGGTGGGCTGGTTCGTGGGCCGGCAGAAAATCCTGGGTGACAACGCCCGGCAGGTGCTGAGCTCCCTCACGTTTTTCGTGGCCAGCCCTGCACTGCTCTTCGAAACCCTCAGCAAGGCGCGCCTCGCCGAAGTCTTCGCTGCTCCGCTGCTGGTGGCGGCGGTCTCTGCCGTGGCCACGGCCATGATCTTCTTCGCCATTGCCAGGTTCTGGCTCAAACGTTCGCTTCCCGAGTCGCTGATGTCCTCCATGGCGGCGTCGCTGGTCAACTCGGCAAACCTGGGCATTCCCATCGCGGTTTACGTGCTGGGTGACGCCAGCTATGTGGCGCCCCTCCTGATCTTCCAGCTCGCCTTCTTTACGCCGCTGTTCCTGATGCTCCTGGATTCGAGCACCAGCAGCCACCGCACCACGCCGCTGACCTTCCTCGTGATGATCGTGCGGAACCCCATGATCGTCGGCTCGGCACTGGGCCTGCTGGTGGCAGGCACCGGCTGGCAGGTCCCGGAACTGGTCATGGAGCCGATCCACCTGATCGGCGGCGCGGCGATTCCCGCCATGCTGATCGCGTTCGGCATGAGCCTGAACGGCACCCGCCCGCTGCAGGCGTCCGCGGGCCGCCGCGTGGACACGCTCCTTGCCAGCGCCTTCAAACTCGGCGTCCAGCCGGTGCTTGCCTATCTCTTTGCCCGCTTCCTGCTGGGCCTGGAGGGCCACCTCCTGTTCGCCGTCGTGGTGACCGCCGCGCTGCCAACCGCTCAGAATGTCTTCGTGGCCGCCAGCCGCTACAAGACCGGCCTCACCGTGGCCAAGGACACCGTTTTGATAACCACCGTGGTGGCAGTGCCGGCCATGATCGGCGTGGCGCTGCTGCTGACCTGACCCTGGAGGGCTGATGGAAACTGTTGTGGACACCGTGGTGATCGGCGGCGGGGCGATGGGCTCGGCGGCCGCGTGGGCGCTGTCGCGCCGCGGCCGGCAGGTGACGCTAGTGGAGCAGTTCGGGCCCGGGCACCGGATCGGGGCCTCCCACGGCACCACCCGCAACCTGAACCCGGGCTACCACCGGCCCGAGTACGTGGCCATGCTGGCCGAGGGGCTTGCCCTCTGGGACGAGCTCGAGGAGGAAAGCGGCGAACAGCTGCTGGCGCGCACGGGGGTGGTCAACCACGGGCCGGAGCCGCTGTTCGCCGACGTTGCAGCCGCCCTGGAGCAGGCCGGGATCCGCGCCGAATTCCTACACCCCGAAGAAGCGGCGGAACGCTGGCGCGGCATCCGCTTCGACCAGCAGGTGCTCCACCTGCCCGACGGCGGCCAGCTCAACCCTGACGCCGCCCTCCCCGCCATGCAGCGGCTCGCCGTGGCCCGTGGTGCCGAGATGCGGCACCACACCAAGGTGGTGGACTTCAAGGTCATGGACGACGGCGTCCGGCTGGTTGTGGAGTCCGCTGCGGGAACGGAGGTGCTCACCGCGGCGCAGGTGGTGGTGACTGCCGGCGGCTGGACGGAAAAACTCCTGGGCCGGGCGTTGGCCAACGGCTCCGGGCTGAGGATTCCGCAGCTGCGCGTCACCCAGGAGCAGCCGGCGCACTTCCGGGTTACGGACCCGGGAGCAGCGTGGCCTGGCTTCAACCACTACCCGGGCACCGGGACGGAGTACAGGAGCTGGTACTCCCCGGTGTACGGGATGCAGACCCCGGGTGAGGGAATCAAGGCCGGCTGGCACGGAGTGGGCCCTTTGGTGGATCCGGACCGGCGGTCCTTCCTTCCGGAGCCGGTGCAGCTCGCCGCCCTGCAGGAGTACGCGCGGACATGGCTGCCCGGGGTGGACGCGGACTCCTTCGAGGCGGTCAGCTGCACCTACACCACCACCCCGGACGAGGACTTCGTCCTGGACCGGATCGGCCCCGTGGTGATCGGCGCCGGCTTCTCGGGCCACGGGTTCAAATTCACCCCGGTCATCGGCCGGATCCTTGCGGACCTGGCCACCGGCACCCGGCCCGCTCCGGAGATCTTCCGGGCCGGCCGCTGATTGCCGGCTACTGGTTGCCTGCTGGCTACTGGCTGCTGGCTGCTGGCTGCTGGCCGTAAGCCCAAGGCGGTCATCGGGAGCTGTCCTCCGCGTCGGTGAGGACCGGCTCCCCGCTGCCCCCACTTCCTTCACCGCCGGCGTCCTTGGTGGCCGCCCGGACGGCAGGCATCGCCAGGACTGCCGCCACCGTGAGGACCCCGGCTGCCAGGGCGGCCACGAAGACCGCACCGGAGGCGGCCACCACCGCCGGGCCGTTGCTGTCGCCTCCGGCCGTTCCCCCATAGATGGCGTTGGCCACGGCACCGAAGACGGCCACGCCCAGTGCGCTCCCGATGGACCGGGCGAACATGTTGGTGCTGGTGACCACGCCCCGCTCATTCCAGGAAACGCTGGACTGGGCGGCTGGCGGCGACCAGCGCCACGCTGGGAGCAGCGGCGGTGAATGCAAGGACCGCGAGGCCTGCCACGGTGATGGAGATGCCGATGAGCGCTGTGGCCTTGAACCCGATCCGCAGGTAGAAGCGTCCTGCCTGCGAGGCGCTGATCGGCCAGCCCAGGGTGAGTGCCGCCAGGGCCAGCCCGGCGACCAGTGGCGAGCTGGCCAGCGCGCCTTCCAGGAACGTGGGCACGTAGGACGTCAGTCCGATCATCACGGCACCTACGCCGAAGGACACGAGGGCTGTGGTGCCAAGGAGCCTGCGCGAGACCACCCAGGACGGCAGCACCGGTTCCACCGCGCGCCGTTCCACCACGAGGAACAGGGCCAGCAGGATCCCGCCCACGGCAAAGATGCCAAGACTCACCGGTGAATTCCAGGCCCAGCCGTGGCCGCCCTCAAGGGCTCCGAGGATGAGCAGGCCAAGCGAAGCAGCCAACAGGGCTGCCCCGGCGTAGTCCACGCGGTGTTTGGCCCTTTCCACGTTCTCGTGCAGGGTCCGGACGAGCATCCATCCCGCCAGCAGGCACAGCGGGATGTTGACCAGGAAGATTCCGCGCCAGAAGCCCACTGCGGCAAATATGCCGCCCAGGCTTGGTCCCACCACGGAGGAAACCGCCCACACGCTCGCAAGGTAGCCCTGGACCTTGGCCCGTTCCTCCAGCGAGTAGATGTCCCCTGCGATGGTGATGGAGACAGGTAGCACTGCGCCGGCTCCGAGTCCCTGCAGGGCACGGAAGGCGATCAGGGCGGGCATGCTCCAGGCGATGCCGCAGAGTACCGACCCAAGGAGGAACAGCCCGATGCCCGCAAGGATGATCGGTTTGCGGCCCACCATGTCCGAGAGTTTTCCGTAGATGGGCACGGAGACCGCCTGTGCCAGCAGGTACGCCGAAAAGAGCCAGGGAAACGACTCGAACCCGCCGATGTCCCGCACAATCGACGGAACGGCCGTGGCCACGATGGTGGAATCGATGGCCACCAACCCGGTGGCGAGCATCAGGGCAATGAGGATGGGCCCCCGTTCAGAACGGAAGCCCACTCCCTGGGCGCGGGTGGCGGACATGGGTCTCGTTTCCGTTTCGGGGTGGTGTCACCTCCACTCTAGGTACCCAGGAAGAGAGCCGGCTACCGTTTGTCCTGGTGTTCGTCCAGGATCCGGGCGCAGCGGATGAAGCCGAGGTGGGAGTAGGCCTGGGGGTGGTTCCCCAGGTGGGTTTCGGTGCCGGGATCGTACTCCTCCGGCAGCAGCCCGGTGGGCCCGAAAAGGTTCACCAGCTGGTCGAAGAGGTCCCAGGCTTCCTCGATCCGGCCCGTGGCAACGTACGCCTCGATCAGCCAGGTGGTGCAGATGTGGAAGCCGCCCTCCAGCCCCGGCAGGCCGTCGTCGTACCTGTACCTGAACACGGTGGGCCCCACCCGGAGTTCCCGCTCCACGGCGGTGACGGTATCCAGGAACCGCTGGTCCGTGACGTCCAGCAGCCCGGAGAGCCCGATGTGCAGGACGGCGGCATCCAGGTCCGGGCTGTCATAGGCCACCGTGTAGGACTTCGCGGACTCGTCCCAGCCCTCCCGCAGGACTTCGTCCCTGATGGTGGCGGCCACCGGCGCCCAGGATGGCTCGGGAACGCGGCCGTGGCGGGACGCCGTGCGGAGTGCGCGGTCAAGGGTCACCCAGCACATCACCTTCGTGTAGATGTGGTGGCGCGGTGCCCGGCGGGCCTCCCAGATTCCATGGTCGGGTTCGTGCCAGCGGGCCAGGACGGCTGACGCCATCTGGACCATCAGCTCCCAATGTTCGTCGGCGAGCGTCCCCTCCCGTTCACTCAGGGCAAGGATCAGCTCGGCGATGGGGCCAAAGACATCCAGCTGGACCTGGTGGTCAGCGGCGTTGCCGATCCTCACGGGACGGGACCCGGCGTAACCGGGCAGGCTGTCGATGACGGCTTCCGTGGACAGGGGTGCGCCCGTCACGGAATACAGGGGGTGCAGCCACTCGGGCCCGGGGGCGTGCTCCAGGATCCGTCCCAGCCAGGACAGGAAGCCCGTGGCCTCCCGGGTGGAGCCCAGGTCCACCAGCGCGTTGACGGTCATGGAACCGTCCCGCAGCCAGCAGTACCGGTAATCCCAGTTCCTCGTCCCGCCGATCCCTTCGGGCAGGGAGGTTGTGGGTGCCGCCAGGACCGCGCCCGTGGGTTCATGCACCAGGGCACGCAGGACCAGGGCCGACCGCCGGACCAGGGATGGTTTGACGCCCGGCAGGACGAGCCCCTGCACCCACTGCCGGGCATGCAGCGCCACCGCGGAGCGCCGGTCCGCCTCACTTTCGGGTACCGCGGGCTGGTGCTCCGTGTCTCCGCAGCGCAGGTTCAGCACCACCGGGCCGTCCTGCAGGTTGACGGCGGCGGTGGCCGTGGCGTGGCGCCCGTCCGAGGTGATGCTGAAGGTCACGCCGGGCGCCAGCAGGATGAACGGCTCCGACGTCCCCACCACGTGCAGTTCCTCGCCGCGGGCCTCCATGCTGAACGGGGCGTTGGCGTAGTCCGGCCGGGGGGCGAAGGTGATCCTGGCGGCGCCATTGCCGGAGAGCACCCGCACCAGGCTGGTGATCCCCTCGGGGGCCGGCTCAAGATAGTCCGTTACCGTAACGTCCGCCCAGCGGGTTTCAACGATCATGGTGCTGTCCACGTAGCGCTGCCCGAGCACCTGGGAGGCCTTGACCGGCTCCACCGAAAAATGGCCTGCGGCGTCTCCGCCCAGGATGTGCGCGAACAGCGATCCGGAGTCAGGCAGGGGGTGGCTCATCCAGCAGATTTTCGCGTCCGGTGTCACCAGGGCGGTTGAGGATCCGTTGCCGATCAGGCTGTGCCGTTCCAGGCCTACGGCATCCTCGCCGAACAGCCAGGCACGCCGCAGCTCGAACAGGATCGCCAGCACCCGGGCGAAGGATTCCGGGTCGCGGAGCCGGTAGGAGGCGGAGGTCTCCCCCGGCCCCACCCGCAATCCCATGTCCGGCCCGCGCAGGGTTGCCATGGCCAGTTCATCGCTCTCAGCGTCGCCCGCATACATGGCCGCACTGGCTCCCAGCCGGGACCGCAGGCTCTCCAGGGCCTCCGCCTTGGACGGCTCCACCACGGACAGGTCCAGCACGGAGCCGTCCACAATGAAGTGCAGTCCGTGGGCGCGGGCCACCTCCCGCGCAGTGTCAGTTACCGCCGCCACGACGTCCGGAGCTGCCGGCCGGGTGTGCACCGAAACGGCCACGGGTTTGCGCTCTAGCCAGATGCCCTTCTGGAACCCCACCGCCTCGTTGAGGGCGGCGTGGACTTTCTGCAGGACGGACTCGGTGGCGAGGGTCTGCTGGTGCGCGAACCCCATGTCGAACTCGGCGCCGTGCGAGCCCACCAGGTGCACCTCCGCCGGCAGGCGCGATACTGCGGCGAGGTCACGCAGCGACCGCCCGGAAATGACGGCGGCGTGGGTGTTGGGGAGTGCTGCCAGGGCACGCAGCGCGATGGCGGCACTCCCCAACGGGAGCGTCTCGGTGGAGATGCCTTCGGCGTCGCACAGGGTTCCGCCGTAATTGCAGGCCACAATGAGCCCGGGCACCCGGGCCAGGACCTTCAGTTCCGCCAGCAGCGCAGGCGTGAGCCCTTCGTCGGCGGCGTCGGACTGGACGAACGTCCGGAGCATGCCCAGCGGCAGGGACCTGGTGAGCAGTGCGGAATCCGCGACGCTTTGGTTCAACGGCGTTGGCATCCATGGACCCCTTTGAGGCAGGACCGGGCCGGGACTACAGCCGCTGGATCTCCTGCGGGCTACCGGTTGGTGCCCCTCCCCGGGGTTCCCGGAACTCCGGAGGGGGCACTCCCATGGTCAGCCTCCGCCGTTACCCCCGAAAGTCCCTTGTATTGCGTATGTGTAAAAGTCTGCGGTCCCTGCGGCTGCACGCACGGCGGGCTTTAACTGCCGGCTCAGACCCGGGCCAGTCCGGCGGCTTCGGCAAGCAGCTCCACGGACCGCAGCCGGGCGTCCGTGCCGGTGCTCTGGTGCGCCACGATGAGCTCGTCGGCGTCGGCGTGCCTGCCGAAGCTGTCCAGGTAGTCCAGGACGACGTCGGGCGTCCCCACCGCGGAATACGTCATCATCTGGGAGACGTGCTGACCCTGCGGCGAATCGAGGATCATGTCCGCCTCGTCGTCCGTGAACTCGCGGCCGCCGCCGAAGAACAGCGACACCCGGGCACGCTTGGTGGCCTGCATCATGGCCTGCGCCTCGGAAGCCGAATCGGCGGCAATGACGTTCACACCGGCGATGACATGCGGGGCGTCCAGCTGCGCCGAGGGTTTGAACTCGCGGCGGTAGAGGGCCACCGCGTCCTGCAGGGCGTTCGGGGCAAAGTGCGAGGCGAACGCGTACGGCAGCCCCAGCTGGGCGGCGAGGCGCGCGCCGAACAGCGACGAGCCCAGGATGTACAGCGGCACGTTCGTGCCCTTGCCGGGAGTGGCTTCCACGCCCTGGATGCGGGTGGGGCCGGTGAGGTAGCCCTGGAGTTCCAGGACGTCCTGCGGGAAACTGTCGGCGGACATGGGATCCCGCCGCAGCGCGCGCATGGTGTTCTGGTCACTTCCCGGCGCGCGGCCCAGGCCAAGGTCGATGCGGCCCGGGTGCAGGGTCTCCAGCGTGCCGAACTGCTCGGCGATGGTCAGCGGTGAGTGGTTGGGCAGCATGACGCCGCCGGCGCCCAGGCGGATGCTTTCGGTGTGGGCGGCCACGTGGGCTATGAGGACGCTGGTGGCGGAGGAGGCGATGGAGGACATGTTGTGGTGCTCGGCGTACCAGACGCGGCGGTACCCCAGCTTTTCCGCGCTCTGTGCCATGGCCACGCTGCCCGCGAAGCTCTCCGCCGCCGTCTGGCCCTTCCCGATGGTTGCCAGGTCAAGGATGGAGAGGGGAAGAGTCACGTCGGGTGCCGGCCTTTCAAAGCTGTTCTGTGGGTTGGTACCCGCCGGATCGCGGCAGGCACTTGATGCATAACGACGGCGGGGGCCGGCTTATTTCAGCCCGCCCAGGAATACTCAGCAAACTTATGATGTTGCCGCCCCTATGAGCCTGAATACGTCGAACCAGCTGGAACTGTCCGCAACGATTGACCTGAAAGACCTGGGAACCGTGCACCGGCTTGGCTTTGGTGCCATGCGCATTGTCGGTGACGGTGTGTGGGGTGAGCCCGCTGACCGCAGCACCGCGGTCCAGGTGGTGCGCCGCGCCGTCGAACTCGGGGTGGACTTCATCGACACCGCCGACTCCTACGGCCCCAACATCAGTGAGGAGATCCTGGCGGAGGCGCTGCACCCCTATAAGGACGGGCTGAAGATCGCCACGAAGGTGGGCTTTACACGCACCGGCCCCAACCAGTGGATTCCCGTAGGCCGGCCGGAGTACCTGCGCCAGCAGACGGAACTCAGCCTGCGGAAGCTCAAGGTGGACACCCTGGACCTGCTGCAGCTGCACCGGATTGACCCCAAGGTGGACGCCGAGGAGCAGTTCGGAGTGCTCCGCGAACTGCAGGACGAGGGCAAGGTCCGGGCGCTGGGCCTCTCGCAGGTCAGCGTTGCGGAACTCGAGGCCGCCGGGAAGCACTTCACCGTGTCCACGGTCCAGAACCGGTACAACCTCACGGACCGCAGCTCCGAGGATGTCCTGCGCTACTCGGAGGACAACGGCATCGGCTTCATCCCGTGGGCCCCGATCTCCGCGGGCGAGCTGGCCCAGCCGGGCGGGCCGCTGGATGAGGCCGCGAAGCGCCTTGGGGCCACCACCTCGCAGGTGGCGCTGGCGTGGCTGCTGCGCCGCTCCCCCGTGATGATGCCCATCCCTGGCACCGGGTCCGTGAAGCACCTGGAAGAAAACCTGGCCGCAGCCGGTGTCACGCTGGACGAGGACACCTACGCTGAACTTGAAGCAGCGGCCGGATAACCGCGGCGCAGTGGAGAAGCAGCACGGCAAAACAGTCCCCAACGACAGGAGCAACACCATGGCAAACATTCTGATGGTTGTATCCGCAGCCGATTCCCTCACCATGAAGGACGGCAGCGAACACCCCACCGGTTTCTGGGCCGAAGAGCTGGTGGTGGCGCACCAGACGCTGCTCGACGCCGGACACACGGTCCACATCGCCACCCCCGCCGGGGCGAAACCCACGGTGGACCAGGTCAGCCTGGCTGCGGAATCCGCAGGCGGCGAGGACCGCGCGAAAGGCTTCCGGGACTACCTGGCGTCCATCGACGGCGAGCTCTCGAACCCGCTGGTGCTTGCCGGCGTCGACCCCTCCGCCTATGACGCCATCGTGATGCCTGGCGGGCACGGCCCCATGGCCGACCTGTACAAGGACGCCGACCTGGGCCGTCTGCTGGCGGCGGCGGACAAGGCCGGCAAGGTCATCGCCCCCTTCTGCCACGGTCCCGCGGGGCTGCTCAGCGCAACGGACGACGACGGCACTTTCGTTTTCGCCGGACGCCGCCTCACAGTCTTCACCAACGAGGAAGAGCTGGGCGGCGGCACGGGCGAGAACACGCCGTGGCTGGTGGAGGACGCGCTGAAGGAGAAGGGCGCGGTAATTAAAAACGGCGCTGCCTGGACCTCCAACGTGGTCCGCGACGGCAACCTCATCACCGGGCAGAACCCGCAGTCCAGCGAGGACGTCGCCAAGGAAGTCCTCAAGGCACTGGGCTGATTCCGCTTCACGCTGCTGACACCCAGAAGGGCCAGGTCATGAATGACCTGGCCCTTCTGGGTGTCCCGTCAGACGGCGCAGCCTCCGAGCGCGATGGTCCCGTCGATGGCCTTTATCTGCAGCTGGACCTCGCCCAGTTTGGCTGTCAAGGCCGTGACCGTCGACTTCTGCGCAGTGATCACGTCCTTGTTCTGCTTCTTTTGGGCCTCCAGCCCACGCAGCGTTTCCTGGGCCGCGGTCAACTTTCCGTCGAGGGCGGTCAGTTGGGACTGCAGGTCCTTGAGGGCTGCTTCGGTAGTGCTGATTTCATCATTCAGCTGGTTGAGCTGCTCCAGGAGAGGCGCCACCCTGGTCTGGAGGGAAACGATGTCAGCCTCCGTGGCCTTGATGTCCGCGTTCAGCACGCCCAGCCGGGCGACGAAACCATCCATGATCAGGTGGAGGGCGACGATCTGGCTGGTCTTTCCCGCAACCGCCTCGTTGGCTGCATCGACGTTGGCCTGCAGGGCGGGAAGCTGGCCCTGCAGGGTGGAAAGTTCAGCTTTCTTGTCCTCCACCGCGGCGGCGGCCAACACCTCCGCCGCCTGGGCGCTCTCCAGGGTTGTCCTCTTCCGCTCCAGGTCGGCCCGCTGCTCTGTGACAGCCTGCTGCGCATCTTCGACACCCTGTGTAAGCCCGGGCAACTCCGCCTCAAGGCCGGCTACAACTGTCACCTGGGCAGCGACGTCGGCCGCAGCCCCGGCAGCTGCCTCCCGGGCTGCCGTCAGTTCCTGCTGCAGCCCATCCAGGACCGCCTGCTGGCCGGCCACGGCACTGTTGGCCTCGGTGAGGGCATCCCCAAGTGCCGGGAGTTCGGCCTTCAGGGCTGCAATCTCGGCCTCCTTCAAGGCAACCGCTGTATTCGCCGCGGTGAGTGTCGCCTGCAGGGGTGCCGCCTGCTGCTGCAGCGAGCTGCTTTCCTGTTGCTTCGCCAGCAGTTGGGTGTTCAAAGCCGAGACCTGGTTGTTCAGGGCCGCCAGGTCACCCTGGAGCGCCGAGATCACCACATTTTGGTCGGTAATCTGCGTATCGACGGCAGCGAGCAGTGCTTGCTTCTCATTCCGCTGGGTAATGAGGCCGTTGGCAGCGCCATTGTTCTTCTCAATCTTCGCTGTCAGCACCGCGATCTCCCCTTCGAGGGCCGTTTTGTTGGCTTGAAGAGTAGTCAGTTGGTTCCGTGCCGTGGTCAGCTCGCCCTGCTTGGCAGCGATGGCAGCGTTGGCGGCAGTGATCTGCCCTGTGATCGTCGTGATCTGCCCGGCGACAACGGCGGCGGCGTCGATGTTGGCCGTCACGGCCCCAGCTGCCATCAGCGCGTCGGCCCGGAGGCCTTCGAGGCTCTCCTCCGCAGATGCAATTTCAGCGTTCTTGGCGGTAAGAGCAGCGGCCGCTGTGCCGGCCGCCGTCTGGAGCACCTCCAGCTGGTCCTGGGCCGCGGCCACCTCAGTTGCCTTTGCCGTGGCAGCCTCTGCTGCCCCCGCGGAGATGTCTTGGAGCCCATCAAGGATAAGATTTTCAGCATTCACGAGGTCCTGCTGCTTCTGCAGGGCGTCCCCGGCTGTCACACCCGCCGCTTCGAGGCGGTCGAGCTCCACCTCCGCTGCTTCGACGGCTTCCCGGGCGGCATCCACGTCGTCTGCAGCTTCTGCGGCCGCCGTTTCGAGGGCGGTGAGCTGGTCTTGGGCAACTGCAATCCCGGCCTCTTTGTCCGCGAGCGCGGCGGCGGCCCCGGCTGCCGCCTGCTCCAGCGCAAGGAGCTCGGTCTTCGCTGCGTCAATGCTGTCCTGGGTGGCAGCGATGTCTTGTGCAACGGCGGCGGCCTCGACCCTGAGGTCCTCGGCTGCCGCCTCTGCGGCAGCTTTTTCCTCCTGCAGCGGCGTGAGTTTGGCGACGAGGTTCGCCTTGTCTTCCTGCAGCTTGGCGAGGGTTGCTTCAGTCGCGGTTTCTGCCGCTGACGTGGCCTCATATGCGGCAGTGAGCCTTGTGATGTCCGACTCGGCCACCTTCACGGCCCCCTCGAGCGTAACTAACTCCGCCGCCAGCCTGGCAGACTCCCCCTCCAGGGCGGCGATCTCAGCGCTCAGCCTGTCCTTCTCCTCCTGGAGCGGTGCCCGCTCTGCCAGGAGCCTGGCGATGACGTCAGCATTCTTCTTCGCGGCTGCCTTCAGGAGGTTCTCCTGGACGGTGCCGCGGTGCGCCAACTGGTTTACCACCCCGTTGCAGATCCCGGCGTTGGCTCCGGTACCTGCGGCAGCCGGCGGGATGAGCACAAGGCTGCTGGTGAGCAGACCCGGCAGGACTACGGCCGCCGCGAGCCGGCGTGAGAGGACAGACGTGGACGGGGAAGTGCGCATGCGAGCTCCTGTTGAGACCTTCGGGCGGCCCACTCTGGCCGCTGCCTGGACTAACCGTAGGTGGAGGCAGGGGCGGAGCACACGCGTAGTCCCCCACCCGTCTTTCCGCTTAAGTACTCGTTTTCCCAAGCCGGCCAAAACCGCCACTACTTGGTGTACCTGGCCGGCCGGATTCCGGAATGTGACCGCTCCGGTCGCCCGGTTAACCGCCATTACTCCCTGTATCTCCCGGTGTCGCGGCCTTTGATTCCCTCGCCGCGGCTGCCGGATAGTGGCTGCAACGAGACTCTCCGTTGCATCCGCTACCAACTTCCAGGAGGAAAATTGGCCCCCACCAAGGCAACTGCGGCAGCCGCCATGGCCTTCACCATCACGGCACTCATGGGACTTTCTGCGTGCGCGGATCCCGGCGCGACGGCGGCGGCAGCACCGTCGTCGGAATCTTCCACAACGGCGGCCGGCAAGTCCTTCAACCTGTCCCCCGGGCAGGACCGGTTCAAGGTCTCCGAGGACCCGGCCGCGGCGGCGCTGGTCCCCGAATCCGTCAAGGCGGACGGCAAACTGACGGTGGTGACCACTGGCGGCACCGCCCCGCTCAGCCTTTTCGCCACCGACAACAAGACCCTGATCGGCAGCGAAGTGGACATCGCCTACGCTGTGGGCGGGACCCTGGGGCTGGAGGTGGAAGTCCTTCCGGTCGCGTGGGCCGACTGGCCGCTGGGCATCGAATCCGCAAAGTACGAGGCCGTCCTCTCCAACGTGACCGTCACCGAGGCACGGAAGGAAAAGTTCGACTTCGCCACCTACCGCAACGACCTGTTGGGCTTCTATGCCAAGAGCGATTCGGAGATCGGAGAGATCAAGGAGGCCAGGGACGTCGCAGGAAAGCGGATCATCGTGGGCTCCGGCACCAACCAGGAGGCCATCCTGGTGCGTTGGGACGAGGAGAACAGGAAGAACGGCCTGCAGCCGGTCGAGTTCCAGTATTACGACGACGATTCCGCCTCCACGCTGGCCCTGCAGTCCGGACGTGCGGACCTGACGTTCGGGCCCAACGCCGCCGCTGCCTACAAGGCCGCGAAAGACGGAAAGACCAAGGAGGTGGGCACCCTCAACGGCGGCTGGCCGCTGACCGCCGAAATCGCGTTCACCACCAAGAAGGGCAACGGCCTGGCCGTCGCCGCACAGGCCGCCCTGAACGGGCTGATCGAAGACGGCACGTACGCCAGGATCCTGGACCGCTGGGGGCTGTCATCCGAAGCCATCCCGAAGTCCGAACTGAACCCGGCGGGGCTGCCCAGCAAGTAGCTGCTCCTGCCGACGAAGGAATCCCCGCCCCGCTCCCGCAGGGCGGGGATTCTCCTGCGTAAAGTGCACTCCTCCGGCTTTGGCAATAGTGTGGCCGGATGGGGATAAATACCGTGAACTCCGGCGAACAGGTCGACAGGCAGTCGCGCATTCTCGAAGCGGCGCTGGACCTGCTCTCGCGCCACGGTATCTCGGGCGTCAGCATGCGGGCCGTGGCCCGTGAAGCCGGCGTCGCTCTGGGCCTCGTCAATTACTATTTCGACGACAAGATGAGCCTGATCCGGGCGGCACTGCACAGCGTGGACGAGCACGACCTGGGGCTGGTGGCACCGGACCCGTCGCTGACCCCGGAGGAGCAGCTCCGCAAAGCACTGCACCGGGTGGCCGGCGCGGATCTGCTGACCACCCGGTACCTGTCCCTCCGCCTGCACCTCTGGGCCCTCGCACAGGCCCACGAGGACTTTGCCCGGATCAACGCCGCAGCCTTCGACCGGTACCTCGACGGGCTGGCGGCGCTGGTGTCCACTGCCCACCCCGCGCTGCCCCTGAAGGAATGCAGGGACCGTGCGGCGGACATCGTCGTGGTCCAAAACGGCATGTGGCTGACAGCCCTTCTTGGGATAGACAAGGCCGCCATCCAACGGAGCATCGCCCGCACCGAGCAGATAGCCTTCGCCCCGCCGCGGGACAACTGACTTCAGGCCGGACCCCCAGCGCCAGGCACCACACGTCAGGGCCAGCCGGGCGCATCCGGCGGTTCACATTGAACACTTGTTCAAGAAATGTGTTGAACGTCCGTTCAACCTCGGTTACTCTCCTTCGTATGACATACGCCACACCACGCCACGGCGTCGCTCGCAGCCCTTGGGCTCCCGCTCCCCTCACCGGTCCCCGATAAAGCGTCCGGACAGTACGGCGGCCCCCCGTGCCGCCTCTTCCTGCCCACACCAAGCGCTTTCCCCCGCGCCGCTGTGCGGCAGCACAACCTGCAGCACAGCGGCCGCAGCGGTCCCGGCCCTGCCCGAAGCCGCCACAGTCCTACACCCCAGGAGACAGCATGACCGAAACAGCCTCCACCCTTTTCATCAACGGCGCATGGGAGCCGGCGGCATCCGGCGCCGTACGCCACATCCGCAACCCGGCCGACGGCGAGCTGGCGGCCACAGTGTCCGAGGCCGGCCGTGAAGATGCCGGGCGGGCCATCGCCGCAGCCCGCGCGGCCTTCGACTCCGGCACCTGGTCCTCGGTCCCGGCGCCCGAACGGGGAACCTTCCTGCTCAAGGTCGCAGCGGAACTGCGCGAACGCCGCGAAAAGTTTGCCCGCGCCGAGTCGCTGGACACCGGAAAGCGCATGGTGGAAAGCCGCATCGACATGGACGACGTCGCCGCCTGCTTTGAATATTTCGGCAGGCTCGCCGGGCAGCAGTCCGGCCGCGTGGTGGACGCCGGGGACCCCGCCGTCGTGAGCAAAATCGTCTACGAGCCCTTGGGGGTCTGCGGCCTGATCACACCCTGGAACTATCCCCTGCTCCAGGCCGCGTGGAAGATCGCCCCGGCGCTGGCCGCCGGCTGCACCTTCGTCCTCAAGCCGTCCGAGCTGACGCCGTCCACCGCCATCCTGGCCATGCAGCTGCTCCAGGATCTCGGCCTGC
Organism: Pseudarthrobacter sp. NCCP-2145; assembly: GCF_023708005.1. Classification (NCBI taxonomy): domain Bacteria; kingdom Bacillati; phylum Actinomycetota; class Actinomycetes; order Micrococcales; family Micrococcaceae; genus Pseudarthrobacter; species Pseudarthrobacter sp. NCCP-2145. The sequence continues at coordinate 101,860 of NZ_BRCG01000014.1, forward strand.
CGGCGGGCGTGGCCAACCTGGTGACCGGACCGGGATCGGAGGCGGGTGCACCGCTCTCGGAACACCCCGCCGTCGACCTCGTCTCCTTCACCGGCGGGCTCGAAACCGGCAAGCGCATTGCCGCGGCCGCCGCAGGCACCGTCAAGAAGGTGGCGCTGGAACTGGGCGGCAAGAACCCCAACGTGGTGTTCGCCGACGCCGACTTCGATGCCGCGGTGGACAACGCCCTGAACGGCGCGTTCGTGCACTCCGGGCAGGTCTGCTCCGCCGGGGCGCGGCTGGTGGTGGAGGAATCGATCGCCGAACGATTCGTGGACGAGCTGGTCCGCCGTGCACAGGACATCCGCCTCGGCGGCCCCTTCGATGACGACGCCGAAACCGGGCCACTGATTTCAGCGGCCCACCGCGACAAGGTCCACGCCTACGTCCAGCGCGGCATCCAGGAGGGTGCCCGGCTGCGGACCGGCGGTGCGGCACCTTCCGGGGAGAAGTACGACGGCGGGTTCTACTACCAGCCCACCATCCTGGACCACGTCCAGCGGGGCATGTCCGTGGTGGTGGACGAAGCCTTCGGCCCGGTGGTCACCGTGGAAACCTTCACCACCGAAGACGAGGCCGTGGCCACGGCCAACGACACCGTCTACGGCCTGGCCGGCGCGGTCTGGACCCAGGACGCCGGCAAGGCGCAGCGTGTGGCCGGCCGGCTGCGGCACGGCACCATCTGGATCAACGACTACCACCCCTACCTCCCCCAGGCTGAATGGGGCGGCTTCGGCCAGTCCGGCGTGGGCCGTGAACTCGGCACCACCGGCCTGGCGGAGTACCAGGAAGCCAAGCACATCTACCAGAACACCAGCCCGCAGGTAACCGGCTGGTTCGCTGACCACAGCAAGGAGAACTAGATGCACGTCGACAACATCGAGGACCTCACCGGGCACGCATTCGACTACATCGTGATCGGCGGCGGATCCGCCGGCGCCGCGGTGGCCGCCCGCCTGAGCGAGGACCCGGACGTGACCGTGGCCCTGGTTGAAGCCGGCCCGGATGACCGGAACCTTCCCGAGATCCTGCAGCTGGACCGCTGGATGGAGCTGCTCGAATCCGGCTACGACTGGGACTACCCGGTGGAACCGCAGGAAAACGGCAACTCCTTCATGCGCCACGCCCGGGCCAGGGTCATGGGCGGCTGCTCCAGCCACAACTCCTGCATCGCCTTTTGGGCGCCGCGCGAGGACCTGGACGAGTGGGAATCCAAGTACGGCGCCACCGGCTGGAATGCCGATGCCGCCTGGCCGCTCTACCAGCGGCTGGAGACCAACGAGGACGCCGGTCCGGACGCGCCGCACCACGGGGACTCAGGCCCCGTGCACCTGATGAACGTTCCCCCGGCGGATCCTGCCGGCGTCGCACTCCTGGACGCCTGCGAACAGGCCGGCATCCCCCGTGCCAAGTTCAACAGCGGAACCACCGTGGTCAACGGTGCCAACTTCTTCCAGATCAACCGCCGCGCGGACGGCACCCGGTCCTCCAGCTCGGTCTCCTACATCCACCCGATCATCGACCGCCCCAACTTCACCCTGCTGACCGGGCTGCGCGCCCGCCAGCTGGTGTTCGACGCGGACAAGCGCTGCACCGGCGTGGACGTGGTGGACGGCGCGTTCGGCCGGACCCACCGGCTTTCCGCGCACCGCGAGGTGATCCTGTCCACCGGCGCCATCGACTCGCCCAAGCTGCTGATGCTCTCCGGCATCGGCCCGGCGGCGCACCTCGCCGCGCACGGCATCGAGGTGCTGGTGGACTCCCCCGGCGTGGGCGAGAACCTGCAGGACCACCCGGAAGGAGTGGTCCAGTTCGAGGCCAAACAGCCCATGGTGCAAACGTCCACCCAGTGGTGGGAAATCGGCATTTTCACCCCCACCGAGGACGGCCTGGACCGCCCTGACCTGATGATGCACTACGGCTCCGTCCCGTTCGACATGAACACCCTGCGGCACGGGTACCCCACCACGGAGAACGGCTTCAGCCTCACCCCGAACGTCACGCACGCACGCTCCCGCGGCACCGTCCGGCTGCGCAGCCGCGACTTCCGCGACAAGCCCATGGTGGACCCGCGCTACTTCACTGATCCTGAAGGCCACGACATGCGCGTTATGGTGGCCGGCATCCGCAAGGTCCGGGAAATCGCGGCCCAGCCGGCCCTGGCCGAATGGACCGGCCGCGAGCTATCACCCGGCGTCGAGGCGCAGACGGACGAGGAACTGCGGGAGTACATCCGCAAGACCCACAACACCGTGTACCACCCGGTGGGCACCGTCCGGATGGGGCCGGCCGACGACGTCATGTCGCCGCTGGATCCCCAGCTGCGGGTCAAGGGCGTCACCGGCCTGCGCGTCGCGGATGCGTCCGTGATGCCGGAACACGTCACCGTCAACCCCAACATCACCGTGATGATGATCGGCGAGCGCTGTGCTGATTTGGTCCGGGCGGACCTCATCCGCGCCGGCGGAAACAGCGAAACCCTGGCGGCGGACCTGGAGCTCAGCGCCTCCCTTGCCTGACTTTCAGGCAACCGACCTTCCGTGCGCCGCAGTGCGGACGGTCATCACTTTCGTGCTTTTTTGATTGAGGAGTCCACATGGCGGAACCCAGCAAGAGTATTGATTCAAGCGGCATGGACGAGTTTGGCTACGCGCAGACCCTGGACCGGAGCATCGGCAAGTTCGCCAGCTTCGCGGCAGGTGTCAGCTACATCTCCATCCTCACCGGTGTTTTCCAACTGTTCTACTTTGGTTTTTCCATGGCCGGCCCCGCCTACGCGTGGTCCTGGCCCCTTGTCTTCGCCGGCCAGCTGATGGTGGCCCTGTGCTTTGCCGAACTGGCGGGCCGCTACCCCGTGGCGGGATCGGTGTACAACTGGGCCAAACGGCTCGCGTCGGGCACCTCGGCCTGGCTGGCCGGATGGCTGCTGATGCTCTCCTCCATCGTGGCACTGGGCTCCGTGGCACTGGCCCTGCAGCTCACCCTGCCCCAGCTCTGGTCCGGCTTCCAGTTCGTCGGTGACGGCACCGGCCCCTACGATTTCGCCATGAACGGCGTGGTGCTGGCCAGCATCATGATCACCATCTCCACACTCATTAATGCGTTCGGCGTGAAGCTCATGACCCGGATCAACAGCATCGGCGTTTTCGTGGAGCTGAGCGCAGCCGTGCTCCTCATCCTCGCGCTGGGCTGGCACGTGGTGCGCGGGCCCGAGGTCCTCTTTGATACCGCCGGTTTCGGCGAAGGCCATGACCTCGGCTTCTTCGGCGTTTTCCTTATCGGCGCCATGGCATCGGGCTACGTCATGTACGGCTTTGACACCGCCAGCTCGCTCGGGGAGGAAACGAAAGACCCCAAGCGCACGGCACCCAAGGCCATCCTGCGGGCCATCACGGCTTCGTTCGTGCTGGGTGGGCTGATCCTGCTGTTCGGCATCCTGGCCGCACCGGACCTGGCGGACCCCAAGGTGGGATCGGCCGACGGCGGGCTGCAGTACATCGTGCTGTCCGTCCTGGGCGGACCGTTCGGCAAGGCCTTCCTTGCGTGCATCGTTGTGGCCGTGGTGGTCTGCACCCTGGCCGTCCATGCCGCCGCCATCCGCATGATGTTCGCCATGGCCCGGGACAACAACCTGCCGTTCAGCCGGCAGCTCAGCAAAGTGGACCCGGTCCGCAGGACCCCGACTGTTGCGGCGATCGTGATCGGCATCCTGGCCGTGATGCCACTGCTCATCAACGTTACGCAGCCCGCAATTTTCACGATCATGTCCAGCATCAGCATCGTCCTGATCTACCTCTCCTACCTCCTGGTCACCGTGCCCATGCTGCGCAACCGCCTCCTGAAGAAGTGGCCGCTAGCCGCAGACGGCTCCGAGCCCGGCTTTTCCCTGGGCAGGTGGGGGCTGCCGGTGAACATCCTGGCAGTCCTGTGGGGCGGTGCCATGACGCTGAACCTGGTGTGGCCGCGCCAGGAGATCTACAACTCGGTGCCGCCATTCGAGTGGTACCTGCAATGGGGCGGCGTGATCTTCGTTGCCGCCGTCACCGTTGGCGGGGCCCTGCTCTACCGGCTGAAGATCCGCCACCAGACGGGCGTGCTCGCCGAACATGCCGCGGCCGTCGCGGCCCATCCGTCCTCGGGCGGCGCCCCGCAGGCCGCCCCCGCTGAGCAGGACGTGGTGGACGCCAAGGTGTCCTAGGAACGCCCGCAAGAAGGGCCGACGACGGAAGTTTCCACGCCGTCGTCGGCCCTTCTGCGTTAACCGGCAGGTCCCTTGCGACTACGATGCCGGCTTGCCGGCTTCCGCCGGAGTCCAGCCCAGGGCGGGGCCAAGTTTGCCTGCGATGTCCGTAAGGATCTGGACGTAGTCCTCGTGGTCGAAGCTGAAGGGCAGTGCGAACGCCACCTCGTCCACCTCCTGGAACCCTGCGTGTGCGTACAGCTGCCCAGCGATCTGCTCGCTGCTGCCGATCAGGTCCCGGGCGAACATCATGCCCCTCGGCCCCTGCGGCGCCGTGGTGCGTGGCGTGCGTTCGTCGACGTACCGCTGGTATTTCTCCCGCTGGGCCGGCGTCGCCGAATCGGTGGGGATCACCACCAGGCCCTGCGAAACCCGCGCCCGGGAGTGTCCTGACGCTGCTGCCGCTTCGCGGAAGGCCCGGATCTGCGACTGCTGGACGAGGGCAAAATCCGGGTCCTGGTCCTCGCCAGGGAAGACCACGCTGCTGGAGAGCAGGTTGAACCCGTTGGCCCCCGCCCAGACAGCTGACGCCGTGCTGCCGGCCCCGTACCAAAGGCGCCCGCGCAACCCGGGAGAGTGCGGCTCGACGCGGTTGGAGAACTCCTCCACCACCCCTTGCCTGCCGGAAAATTCGCGCACCGGCTCCCCTGCAACCAAGTGCGCAAACCGCTCCACCCGGCCGTAGCTGAAGTCCTCCTGCTCCCCGGAATCCGGGTACAGCTCATGCTTCACAGTGTCGTAGTGCATCGGCTCGCCCACACTGACGCCGGGATTGATGCGTCCTCCGGCAAGCAGGTCCACGGTGGCCAGGTCCTCTGCCAGGCGCAGCGGGTTCTCCCAACCCAGCGGCGTCACGGCCGTCCCAAGCTCAATGCGCGAGGTGCGCTGGCTCGCGGCGGCCAGCACCGCCACCGGGGAAGAGATGCCGAACTGCAGATGCCGGTGGCGCAGCCAGGCGCTGTCGAATCCCAGCCGTTCGCCCAGTTCGATAATCCGCAAGGTGGATTCGTGTCCCGCGGCAGGATCCGCAGGATCAAACAGCCCAATGGTGAGGAATCCAAGTTTCCGCAGGGGACGGGTGGGGTGGGGCATCGGCTTCCTTAGATCGGGATGCGGTTACGTCCTACGAGTATGCGCCGGGGAGATGGCGGTTCTCCTACAGCCACTGCTCCCACACCGTCAGTTGCAGCGTGACGGTCCCCAGCGAAGCAGCCCCGCCGGAATGGTCGACGACGGCACCCACCCCGCCGCCGTCGTCGGCCTTTCCAGCCATCTCAGCCGGGTGCATCAGGCCCGTACCGCCTGGGCGGCGTCATCCGCGGTCCGTACCGGCGTTGCCAGCCCAAGGTTCCCGCGGAGCGTGCTGCTGCGGTATCCGGTGGGGTACACCCCGCGTTCCTGGAGCTCCGGAACCAGGTGGTTCACAATGTCGTCCAGGCCGGTGGGAACCAGCCACGGCGAGATGTTGAACCCGTCCACGGCGCCCACCCGCGCATACTCAGCCAGCCGGTCCGCCACATCGGCGTACGAGCCGGTAAAGGTGGCGTCCACGCGTGCGGTGCGGGACGTGACGAACTGCCGGATGGACAGGCCCTTGTCCTTGGCCTCGGCCCGCCACTGGTCCGCCAACTGCCGGGCCTTCGCTCCGTGGAAGCCGCTGCCGCGGGTCTCGGAGGTCTCGTCCACCACCGGGTCGATTCCAGGCAGCGGCCCGTCAGGATCGTAGGCGGACAGCTCGCGGCCCCAGAACTGCTCCAGGTAGGCGATGGCCTGCTGCGGGCCGATCTGCAGGCTGCGCACCCACTCCTTCTTTTCAGCTGCTTCCGCGGCGGTGGGCGCAAGGATGAATTCGCTGGCCGGCATGATCTGCACCGCGTTCGCACCGCGGCCGGCGGCCACGGACCGCGCCACGAGGTCCTTGCGGAACTCCACGGCGGCATCGAACTTCGGGTGGGCGGAGAAGATCACGTCCGCCTGGCGGGCGGCAAAGTTGCGGCCCTCCGGGGAGTCGCCGGCCTGGAAGAGCACGGGCCGGTATTGGGCGCTGCGCGGCAGCCGCGGCGTGACATCCACCGTGTAGTGCTGGCCCTCGTGGAGCACCCGGCGTGCCGGCCCCTCACGTGTTTCCCACGAATCCCAGATCCGCTTGGCCGTCTCCACGAACGCTTCGGCGTGCTTGTAGCGGTCCGCGTGGTCCAGGTAGCCGCCGCGCCGGAAATTCGCCCCGGTCCAGGCGTTGTCCGTGGTTACGATGTTCCACGCGGCCCGCCCGCCGGAGACCAGGTCCAGGGACGCGAGCCGGTGCGCCAGGTCCGCGGGATCGTTGTAGGTAGTGTTCTGGGTGGCCACCAGGCCGATGTTCTTGGTCACCGACGCCAGTGCGGCCAGCATGGTCTGCGCGTCGGGGCGGCCCACCACATCCAGGGCGTGCGGGCGGCCCAGGTGCTCCCGCAGGCGGAGTCCCTCGCCCAGGAAGAACGCCGCGAACAGTCCCCGCTCGGCGGTCTGCGCGATGCGGCGGAAGGACTCGAAGTCAGTCTGGGAGCCGGATTCGGCCGCCTTCCAGATGGTGCCGGAGTTCACGCCCTGGAAGAAGACCCCGAACTGGATCTGTCCGGTGGGAGTGAACACGTCGGATTTAGCACGCGTGTGCTGCGTCATGGTTTTCCCTTACTTTCCTGCGCCGGCGGGAGCAACGGCGTTGGATTCGGCCGCGGCGTTGGATGCGGCGGTGGCGTCGGATGCGGCGGCGTAGCGGCTCACCGGGCGTGAAAGCCCCAGCAGGTCGCGGAAGGTGCCATCCTGCACCACCGGGCGAAGGACTCCACGGCGGCGCAGTTCCGGCAGGACCAGGCGGCCCAGTTCCTCCAGGTCTACAAAGAGCGACGCCGGGTGCAGGCGCACGCCGTCGGCCTCCTTCAGGAGTTCCGCAAGGAAGTCCGTGAGACCGGCAGCGGAACCGGCGTAGGCAGCACGGCCGGAGCCAAAGCCAGCCACCCGCCCCGCCGCAGCCTGCCCGCGGGAGTCCAGGACGACGTCGAGCTCGGCGATCACCGCCACGGACGCACCCAGCCGGGCACGGACATCGCGCACCTCGGCGGCGAGCAGTTCGGGCGTGGGGGCAGACACCAGGACGGCGTCAACAGCGCCGGCCGGCACCTGCCCCTCGCCCACCAGGGACGCTGCGGCCAGCACCGGCAGCTGGCCCTGCAGCGGCCGCGGAATGATGGACGGGCCCTTGACCGAGTACCCGGGTCCGGCAAACCTGGCCGGAGTTTCGAAATCGGCATAGTGGAGCTTGTCCACGTCGATGTACCGGCCGGTGGCGACGTCACGGATCACGGCGTCGTCCTCCCACGAATCCCACAGGCGCCGGGACACCTCAACGGACGCGGCGGCTTCCTGGGCCAGGGCGGCGCCACTCACGGAGGAACGGCCGACGGCGGCTGCCGCCTCGGGCGCTTCGGCCGCCGTGGCGATCCATCCGGCCCGGCCGCCGCAGACGTAGTCGAGGCTCGCCAGCTGGGTGGAGACGTGGAACGGCTCGGTGTACACGGTGTCCACCTCAGGGACCAGGGCGATGGTGCGCGTCACCGGTCCCGCGAAGGCCGCGCGCTGCAGGGCATGGGCGCGGCCGGGCGCCGGCGCATCGGTGAACGTGGCCACATGGAACCCGGCGGATTCGGCGGCCAGCACGGCCCGGGAAAGGTCCACGCCGTCCCAGCCGGCGCCGTCGAGTTCGATGGCAAGGAATCCCGCCTGGGGCGTCTTAGAGGTGCTCACTGCTTGTCCTGACGTTCGTAGGGGATCTTCTCGCCGGCTTCAATAGCCACCGGCAGCCGGTTTTCGGCCGGCGGCAGCGGGCAGGTGGCAAGGTCGGTGTAGGCGCAGGGCAGGTTGACGGCCCGGTTGAAGTCGAGCTCCACGGCGCCATCCGGGGCAGGCACAACGGAGAGCGAGCGGTTGGCCGGGTAGGTTGTCCTGCCGGAGGTCTGGTCCGTGAACAGCACGGACAGCGATCCTGGCGCGTGGCCGTTGAACGCGGTCAGCGCCAGGTCCTCCCCCGCCAGGCGGAAGCGGATCTCGCCCGGCGCCTCGTAGACGTGCTGGATTCCTTCGACGGCGGCCCCCACCGTGGTGGGCCGCGGCGCCTCGAACGGGACGTAGGTCCCGCGGACGGCGTAGGCGGCGTCCGGTGAGTATGCCGGCGTGCCCTGGTAATTCCGCAGCAATCCGTTCTCCGGATTCCGGGGCCGCACAATGTACTCGCCGCCGCGCTTGGCCACCTCAATGACCGTGTTGCCGGAGAGCAGGTTGATGCCGCCGCGCTCCTCGATGGGGCCGAACGTAACAGTCGTGCCCGCTTCGGTGTTCAGTTCCCTGCCGTCCCGCTGCAGGCTTTCGCCCGGCTCCAAAACCACGCGGACGACGTCGGCCTCCACCCTCCAGATTCCCGGCGCACCTTCCAGCCGGGCGGCTTCGCTGCCCAGCCAGTGCAGGTGGGTCACGGCCAGGAAACCGTGCGGGTGCGCCCGCTGCTTTTCGTGTGCGGCGTGCCATTCCTGCCAGTCTGCGTCAAAGGACTCCAGGGCTGTTCCGGTGGACAGTGCGTTCATGATGCCTTCCCTGAAGGGGCCGTGCTGGCCGATGCCTGCGTGGCCGCGAAGTTCTCTTCCGTGATGGTCCTGGATTCGGGCAGGGCTTCCTCGGACAGGCCCCAGCGCTCCAGCACCTTGCCGTAGGACCCGTCGTCGATCGCGGAGTTAAGGGCCTCGGAAATGACCGGGGCCAGGCCGTTGCCCCGCAGTGTGGTGGCGGCCACCAGGGTTTCGGACGGCCAGCCGGCGTTGACCTTGCCCACCACCTTCAGGTCGTCGCGGGTGTTCTCCCGGTACACCGTGGACGGGTAGGGCGCGATGTTCAGGTCGGTGCGGCCGGAGGACAGCGCCAGGATGGTGTCTGCGTCGGAGGAGTAGTACTGGAGGGTGGCCGGCGCCTTGCCCTTGCTTTCGAGTTCCTTGTTCCACGCCAGCAGGATCTTTTCCTGGTTGGTTCCGGAGCCCACGGACACCTTCAGGCCGGAGATGTCGTCTGCGCCCTTGATGTCATAGCTGGCGGATTTCTTGGCTTCGAAGCCCATGAAGGCCGCGCGGTAGCTGGCGAAGTCGAACAGCTTCACCCGGTCCTTGTTGACTCCCACGTTGGAGAACACGGCCTCGAAGTCGCCGGACTGGGTTTTCAGCGGCCAGTTCTCCCAGGACGTCACCTGGACGTCCAGCTCCAGGCCCAGCTTGTCCGCCACGAGCTGCGCGATGTCCAGCTCGGAACCGATGGCCGTCTGGTCATCCGTGGCGTGGAAGGACAGCGGGATGGACCCGGCCGTGGTGGCGACGGTCAGCTTGCCGTCCCTGCCGATCAGTTCGGGGACCTTGGCGGCGAGCGCCGCCTCTTTCTCCGCACGGATGCGCTGCTGGTCCGGCGCGGTGTTGTACACGACGCCGTTGCGGGCCGCCGTTGTCTGCGCCCCGCCCGTGGAGGTGCCGGCAGCCGAGGCGCCGGGATCAGCGCAGCCGGCCAGGGCGGCAGTTCCAAGAAGTACGACGGCGGGCAGCGCAGCGAGTGCGCGGCTGCGGCGTGGGCCGCGGGAAAGGCCAGTGGGAGGTGTCATGGGGAAGTCCTTAGATGTTGAAAGCCGGTTCGAGCACCTTGGAGAAGAAGCTCCGGGTGCGCGGTTCCTGGGGGTTGGTGAAAATGTGTTCCGGGCTGCCTTGTTCCACGATCTGCCCCTGGTCCATGAACACCACGGTGTCCGCCACGTCGCGGGCGAAGCCCATCTCGTGGGTGACGATGAGCAGCGTGGTGCCGGATTTCGCGAGTTCGCGGATGACGTCCAGCACTTCGTTGACGAGTTCCGGGTCCAGTGCGGACGTGGGCTCGTCGAACAGCAGGATTTTGGGGTCCAGGGCCAGGGCGCGGGCGATGGCCACCCGCTGCTGCTGGCCGCCGGAGAGCTGGCGCGGGTAGGCGTCCGCACGGTCCTTCAGTCCCACCCGGTCCAGGAGTTCCAGGCCGCGGCGCCGCGCCTCGTCTTTGGAGCATCCCTGTGCGACGACGGGGGCTTCGCTCACATTTTCCAGGGCCGTGAGGTGCGGGAACAGGTTGAAGTTCTGGAACACCATTCCGATTTCGGTCCGCTGCTTGAGGATTTCCTTCCCGCGCAGCTCGTGCAGCCGGTTGCCCCGGACTTCATATCCCACCAGGTTGCCGTCAATGGAGATGAAGCCCCCGTCCACCTTTTCCAGGTGGTTGATGGTGCGCAGCAGTGTGGACTTGCCGGATCCGGAGGGGCCCACGATGACAGCCACCCCGCCCGGTTCCACCGTGAGGCTGACCCCTTTGAGGACCTCGGTGGCCCCGAAGGACTTGCGGACCTTGGTGATTTCCACCAGGCCGCGGGTGGATGGCGTGGTGACTGGGTCGGTGGCAGTTGCCGGGGCAGAGGTAGTTGCGGTGCTCATCGGGCGTTCCTTGCGGTGTTGGCCACAGCCTGGGTGGCGAAGAATTTGCGGGCCTTCTGCAGGGGCGTCAGCGGCAGGTTCCGCACCGCGCCTTTGGAGTAGTGCCGTTCGATGTAGTACTGGAAGACGCTGAGCACGGACGTGATCACCACGTACCAAAGAGTGGCCACCAGCAGCAGCGGCAGGACCTGCTGCGTGCGGTTGTAGATCACCTGAACTGTGTAGAACAGCTCGGAGTAGGCCAGGACGTACACAATGGACGTGCCCTTGACCAGGCCGATGATCTCGTTGAAGGCTGTGGGCAGGATGGCCCGCATGGCCTGCGGCAGGACAATCCGCGTGGACCTGCGCCAGGCCGGGATGCCCAGGGCGGCCGCGGCTTCGAGCTGGCCCTGGTCCACGGAGAGGATGCCGCCGCGGATGATCTCGGCCGAGTAGGCAGCCTGGTTGAGGGTCAGGCCCAGCACTGCTGCCGCGAACTGGCTGATCAGTGTGGTGGTCTGGACCTCGAAGAACCGGACGTCCGTGAAGGGGATGCCCAAGCTGATCTTTTCGTACAGGTAACCCAGGTTGTACCAGAGCAGCATCTGCACCAGGAGGGGTGTGGACCGGAAGATCCAGGAGAACGTCCAGGACACCGAGACCAGCAGCGGCGAGGCGGACAGCCGCATGAGCGCCAGGATGAAGCCCAGCACAAAGCCGAGGATGCCCGAGATGGCCGTCAGCTTAAGCGTCTCCAGCAGGCCGTTGATGACGGACTGGGCGGTGAACCACTGGGCCACCACTCCCCACTCCCAGCGCGGGTTGGTGGCCAACGACCACGCAACAGCGAAGACCCCGAGGGCGACGACGGCTGTCCCCACCCAGCGCCAGGGGTGCCTGGCGGCCACCACCCGGTAGGAGGAGTAATCGGTGGCCACGCGGGCCGTCCCGACTTCCGGCGGGACACCGCCGGACCCGGAAGAAACCGCCCCGGCCGCAGTTGCCCGGCTATCCGCGGCAGCCGGCGCCCGGCCGGCAGTTGACTGTGCTGGCTGTGCTGACGTTGTTGACTGCGCCGCGGTAGTTGCTGCTGAACTCATGCGCCACCCCGCTTCTTTGTTAGGTCCGAAAGAACGGATTGTTGAGGCCGGAGCTGTTTGCCCCGGATGCTGGCTGCAAATCTAGGACCCGCCTGGAGGGGCCAGCAAGGCGCCGGGTTGCATAACTTCACCGGGGTTCGCACGGCGTCATGAGTCGGATTCTTGCGTTGCTTGACGCGGTGTGACGCGCAGTTAACGGCCGTGACAAAGCGCTCGACCGCCGTCGGAAACGCTGCCTAGCATGGGCACTCCCAGCCGCCCTTCCCCTCCATAGCCAGGAGCGCCATGCCAGCGAACATTCCCGCCGTCGTCTTCATCGGCGGCGGTCCCCGGACGGCCGGCGTGCTCGAACGGATCGCCGCCAACCGTTCGGAGCTCTTCACCGGGCCGCTGGACATCCACGTTGTGGAGCCGTACGTCCCTGGCTCTGGACGCATCTGGCGGTACGACCAGCATCCGGGCCTTCTGCTGAACTCCACTGCCGCTGACGTCACGATGTTCACGGACGGGTCCGTGGAATGCCTGGGTCCTGCGGTCCCGGGTCCGGGCCTCGCCGAATGGGCTGCCGGCGTAGTGGACGGTTCGATTACCGACGTGCCGGACTTTCCGCAGCTTCTGTGGGAGCAGCTCAGGCAGCTCAACCGCGCCAGCTTTCCCACCCGCCAGCTGCAAAGCCAGTACCTGGAGTGGTTCTTCCGCCGAACCGCGAAGTCCCTGGGGCGCAGCGTGACGGTGCACCGGACCATGGCTGTGGACGTCACCGCGCTTGAAGGCGGTGGCCATGCCGTAGAGCTTGCGAACGGGCGGACCCTGCGCGCGGACATCCTGGTGAACGCGCTTGGGCATACCGATTCGCGCCCGGATGCCGCCTCGGCCGCCTGGTCCGGTTTTGCCAGGCGTCACGGCGGTTTCCATGCGGCACCCGGCTACACCACCGACGTCGACTACTCCCCCATAGCCCCCGGACAGGACGTCATCGTGTCCGGCATGGGCCTCGCCTTTGTGGACCTGCTGGTCCTCCTGACGGAGGGACGCGGCGGCCGGTTTGAGGAAACATCCGACGGCGGCCTCCAGTATGTCGCGTCGGGCAGGGAACCCCGGCTTTGGGCTGGGTCCCGCTGGGGAGTGCCGTACCACTCGAAGATCTCCGCAACGCTCCGCGGCGAGGCTCCGGGACCGCTGCGTTTCTTCACCGCCGCGGCGGTGGAAGCCCTGCTGGAGCGGCACGGGGAACTGGACTTCCGCAGGGACCTGTGGCCGCTGATCGCCAAGGAGGCGGGCTACGGCTACTACCGGGAGCTGCTGACGGGCAGCCCCGCCCGGGCCGCCATGGACTGGGACGAGTTCGCGGCCCGCTACGCGGCGCTGGACTGGTACAGCGCCCGCCGGGAGGAACTCGTGGCCGCTGCCGTACCGGATAGCGCCCTGCATCTGGACCTGGAACGGCTGGACCGGCCCCTGGAAGGGCGCCTGTTCACGGACCGGCAGGAAGTGCAGGACGCCGTGGCCGGTTACATCGAGCATGACCTGGCACTCCGGGACAGCCCCGACCATCCCGAAACGCTCGCGCTGTTCCTCGCGCTGCTGCACGTCTACATGGAGGTGGGCCGCGTGGTCCCACTGGAGCGGCTCGGCGCCCGCTCCCAGCAGGCCATCCACGGCTGGTGGCACGGCTTCTTCAGCTTTGTGGATTCCGGGCCGCCGCCCCACAGGCTCCGGCAGATGCTCGCCCTGCACCGGGCCGGGCTGCTGCAGTTCCTCGGGCCCAACCTTGAGATCTCCACCGACGAGGCCGACGGCACCTTCCGGGCCAGTTCGCCGCAGTTCCCCGGCACCCTTGCAGCCACGGCCTTCATCGAAGCACGGCTCCCTGGCACCTCCGTGGCCCGCTCGCTCAACCCGGCTCTTGAGTCCCTGCACCGCAGCGGCTTGGGCACGGAGCAGCAGCTGCTCACGGCGGACGGCATCCATTCCACCGGGAAACTGCTGGTCACCTCCCGGCACCAGCTGGTGGATGCCCAGGGGCAGCCGCAGGCCACGGTGTTTGCCGTCGGGCCTGGGACCTCGGGCTGGGGAGCAGGAGCATTCGCCCGGCCGGGCACCAACGCCGCACCCTTCCGCGAGAACGATGCCCTGGCCCGGATCATCCTCTCCGTTGCCCGCGGCCTCACGGCGGAACCTTCCGCCGCCTTGTCCACCGCGCCCGCCGTCGTCGGAAAAAACTGAACCATGACCGCTGAACCTTCCCTCAGGCACCCGTCCCGCAGCGCCGGATCCCTGGACGGTGCACGCCCGCTTGACCCGGCCGCGCTGGAAGTCCTCAACCTCCCCATGGACGATCTGCGGGTCCGGCCGCTCCTGGACGAACTCGCCGTCGAGTACGACACCCGGTACGGCGACCTCTTCGGCAGGAAAGCCGCCGCGGAGGAACTGAACCGCTACCCCGCCGCGGAGTTCGCGGCGCCGGGAGGGGCACTCCTGATGATCCTGGAGGATGCTAAATCCATTGCCGGCGGCGCCTTCCGCCGCTATGACGCCAGCACGGCGGAGCTGAAGCGAATCTGGACGCACTCGGGACACCGCCGCCGGGGCCTGGGAAGGCTGGTGCTGGCCGAGCTGGAAGCACTGGCGGCCCGGCGGGGCTACATGCGCATCTACCTCACCACCGGGCCCCGCCAGCCCGAAGCCAGGAACCTGTACCTCAAGGCCGGCTACCGGCCGCAGTTCGACCTGGATGCCGACCCTGAAACACTCAAGTTCCTGGCGTTCACCAAGGAACTTCCCGAAGGCCCACGGAAGTGAGGGCATACCGGCCACGGAGGCGCAGCCGCCGCTAAGCTAGCGCCATGGCCAACAAAACCACATCAGAAAAGCTCGCCACCCTCCAGAAGGGCTACACGCTGGAAGGCGCCACCATCGAATTGGGGGCCGCCATCATCGACGGCGAACTCCACAAGGACGCGCCGGTGCGGCTGCCGCTATCGATGATGAACCGGCACGGACTCGTCGCCGGCGCCACCGGCACGGGCAAAACCGTCACGCTGCACATGATGGCCGAGCAGCTTTCCACCGCCGGGGTGCCGGTCTTCCTGGCCGACATCAAGGGCGACCTGTCCGGCCTGGCCACCGCCGCCACCGGCAGTGAAAAGCTGACCGCACGTACCGAGGGCATCGGGCAGGACTGGCAGGGCCGGACGTTCCCGGTGGAGTTCCTGGCCCTGGGCGGCGACGGCAACGGCGTCCCGGTACGCGCGACCGTATCCTCGTTCGGCCCCATCCTGCTCTCGCGGATCATGGAGCTGAACGACACGCAGGAATCGAGCCTGCAGCTGGTGTTCTACTTCGCGGACAAGAACGGCCTGGAGCTCATCGACCTCAAGGACCTCCGCGCAGTCATCCAGTTCCTCACCTCGGCCGAAGGCAAGGACCAGCTTGAGGAACTCGGCGGGCTGTCCAAGGCCACTGCCGGGGTTATCCTGCGGGAGCTGGTAAGCCTTGAGGCGCAGGGCCTGGAGAAGTTCTTCGGTGAGCCTGAGTTCGACACCGCGGAGCTGCTGCGGACCGCCCCGGACGGACGCGGGGTGATCACCTGCCTGGAGCTGCCCACGCTGCAGACCAAGCCCATGCTGTTCTCCACCTTCCTCATGTGGCTGCTGGCGGACCTTTTCGAGGACCTGCCCGAGGCCGGCGACCTGGACAAGCCCAAGCTGGTGTTCTTCCTCGACGAAGCCCACCTCCTCTTCAACGACGCTTCCAAAGCCTTCCTGGAAGCCATCACCACCACGGTCCGGCTCATCCGGTCCAAGGGCGTGGGGATCTTCTTCGTCACCCAGACCCCCAAGGACGTCCCCGCCGAGGTCCTCGGCCAGCTGGCAAACCGTGTGCAGCACGCCCTCCGCGCGTTTACCCCCGAGGACGCCAAGGCCCTCAAAGCCACGGTGTCCACGTTCCCCATGAGCGACTACGACCTCGAAGAGACACTCACCTCTGCAGGCATCGGCGAGGCCGTCATCACCGTCATGAACGAGAAGGGCGCCCCGACACCGGTGGCGCTCACCAGGCTCCGCGCCCCCGAGTCCGTGATGGGCCCCAGCGACGAAGCCCTGGTCCGGAGCACCGTGGCAGGCTCGGCCCTGCTGACAAAGTACGGGACAGCAGTGGACAACCACTCGGCCTTCGAAAAACTGTCAGGGAAGGCCGCCGCGCCCACCGGACCCGCAGCCGGCGGATCTGTTCCGCGCGAACCGGTTCAGGGCGGACCGGTTCAGGGCGGACCGGTTCAGGGCGGGGCAGACCAGGACGACGTCGACGCCGAGGCACGCCGGATCGAGGAGGAGATCCTTGGGCGGCCGAGCAGCAGACCCGCCCCGTCCGCCGAAACAAGGCGCCGCACGCCGGCCGAAAACGCCCCGGCCCCGCGCCCGGGTGCGGGAGACTCGATGGTAGGCGACATCGGCGGAATGCTCGGCGGCGCCCTGGGCGGCGGGCTCAAGAGCATGGCCAGGTCCATCGGCACCCAGCTCGGACGGGAACTTCTGCGCGGGGTGTTCGGCACGTCGTCCCGGCGCCGCCGCCGCTAAAACGGACCGCATCCAGCTGACTCAACTGCCGCCGTCGGACGCATGGCAGGTAACGTATGGAACGTGCAGATGAGTCAAGCGTTGGTGAGGATCGCAGCCGGATGGCTGCTGGGACTCATGCTTGCCGTCGCCGGCGCCGTGGTGGCGGTGAACCTGGTCAACAACACCGTGGCCAGTCCCCAGCAGCCTGTGCGTGAATATCTGGACGCGCTGCAGAGCGGCGACGGCGGGAAGGCGCTGGGGCTGCTCCGCGCCACTGTCCCGCCCAGCAACGCCGCCATGCTGGACGGCACGGCCCTGCAGACCGCGACGTCCCGGTTGACGAACGTGGATATCGGTGACGCCGAGGAACGCCCGGACAACCAGGTCATGGTGCCCCTGGAGTACACCATTGACGGCAGCCGGCTGCGTACTGAATTCCTGCTGCGCAAGACCGGGACCGAGTGGATCTTCTTCAACACCTGGGCTTTCGTTCCGTCCCGGCTGCCCACGATGGACATCACGGTGGTCAATTCCAGTGAGGCCACCGTCAACGGCGTCCCCGTCAACATGCCCAACGGCCGGAACTCCTTTGCGGTCTTCTACCCCGGCGAGTACGAGGCCTCCGTGAACGGGGAGTATTTTTCGGCGGCCCCCTCCCGTGCCACGGTGACGGCACGGGACGCCCCGGTGGCGCCGCTCAATCTCCTCACCCAGGCCACGGACAACCTGAAGAAGGACGTGTCAGCGAAGGTCAGGGAATTCCTGGACAGCTGTGCCGCCGTCGCTGCCAAGGAACAGAAACTCCAGCCGGACTGCCCGTTCTATTACGCCAGCAACAACACAGTGCAGGACGGCAGCATCAAATGGACCGTGACGGAATACCCCAACGTGTCCATTGAACCCTTCGACGGGCGCTGGGTGGTGGCTCCGCTCGACGGCAAAGCGAAGGTGGAGGCCCTGCAGCAGAATCTGTTCACGGGGGCCTGGTACCCCCTCAACGAGGAAGTGGACTTCAGCTTCACCACCCGCCTGGACGTCACCGGGGACACAGTGAAGGTCACCCCGGTACTGAGCTTCTAGGGCCTGCCCCCGCCACACTGGCCCAGTTTTGGTGGCCAAACAGCAGGTTTACCAGCCGTTGTGGCGCCAGCTGGGCGAATAACCGGGCCGGTTTGGTTGCGGCCACCGCAGCGAGCCACGGGCAAGAACCTCGCGGACCGTGGCCAGGACAGCTTCGGGTGAATAAACCACGTCGTCGTAGAAGAATCGCAGCACAGGAAGGCCCTGCAGTACTGCGGAGTTGTCCCTGCGACGGTCCCTCTTGAACTGCCTGGCCTCAAGGTGGAAGGCCAGCCCGTCAATCTCCACGATAAGGAACCCCTCCAAGAGGAAGTCAACACGACCGATGCCATCGATCCACACTTGGGTTTCGGTAAGAATGCCTGCATCCCGGAACAGCACCCGGGCCAGGGTTTCCAGCAGGGAATCCGCACCCCGGTCAACCTTGGACACCACATTCCGCGCTTTGCCGCACCGGGGTCCGTCCAAGTGGCGGAAGAGGTACGGCGGATCGATGTCTCCGCGGTTGTACGCACACTCCACCATCACCAGGGACTCGAGTTCCGGCAGGCATAGCAGGGCATGAAGCAGAACATCAGGTAGGGCTGCGAGCGTCCGATGGCGGGGCGGCTGCGTTAAGCCGGTACGGTGGCTGACACACCGTACCGGGCTTCGGCCGTTGCTCTGCCAGTAGTGGGGTCTGGCAGGAGGGCTGAGTCGCCAGAGGCTGTATGCAGGGGCTGCGGAAACGCAGGTGACCAGACTGCGGGCGCGCCCCGCAGCCACCAGTTCAGCGTCTGCGTCAGCCACAGCCACCAGTCCCCGATCGAGCCGAAGCACCTGGCCGCTGCGGACCGCACGACGAAGCTCCGTATCCGTGGCACCGGCGGCCAGCACATCCCGTCGCAACAACACTCCGCCAGCTGACTTTAGGATTTCCGTTGGGTCCATCAGGCCACAATGTCTGCCATCCGGGCCTGGCGTCAGCCTCGAGCGGTGCTATGTGAACAAGACGGCCCCACGCTGGCCCTCTTTTTGGGGAAGCAGCAACAAAAAGGCCCGGTTCCAACTCCTCATGGGGTGGAAAACCGGGCCACTTAAGCAGACTCAGGACGACGGCGGGGCGTCAGTCCATGCCGCGAAGGTCCAGCACGAGCTCGGTGTCGCCGTCGCCCTGCAGGACCACGGGGATGCCCCAGTCCTGCTGGTAGAGGTGGCAGGCGGCGTGGTCCGGGATCTCGCCGTCCTCCGTCTCGGGGCCATCGCAGGCGGCGGCCCGTGCAGTGATGTGCAGGATTCCCTCCGGCACGTCCGGTGAAAGCTCCAGGGTGCGGAGCAGCCCCACCGAGGTTCCGCCGCCGGAGGCCAGCAGCTCCGGCGGTGTGGAGGAGATCTTCAGCTGGGTGGGATCGCCCCAGCGGTCATCCAGCTTCTGCCCGGTGGGGGCGGTGAAGCGGACCGTCAGTTCCAGGGGGCCCGGCGCCACGGGGCTCTTGGGCCGGTGCGTCTGGACCGCGCCCTCATCCACCTGCTGGGCTTCCTT
This sequence comes from Pseudarthrobacter sp. NCCP-2145, assembly GCF_023708005.1. Taxonomy (NCBI): domain Bacteria; kingdom Bacillati; phylum Actinomycetota; class Actinomycetes; order Micrococcales; family Micrococcaceae; genus Pseudarthrobacter; species Pseudarthrobacter sp. NCCP-2145. The sequence continues at coordinate 120,903 of NZ_BRCG01000014.1, forward strand.
GGGGATCGGAACGAACACCACCTGGTGCTTGTTCGCCTCCACCACCACCAGCAGCGGCTCCGACCCGGCCGAGTGCGTGTGGTCCACAATCACGTCGGACGGCTCCAGGAGGCCGCGCGCCAGGGTGGACACTGCGCCGGAGGCGGGGTCGTACCGCCGCACGGCGCCGTTGTAGGTGTCGGCCACCGCCACCGAGCCGTCCGGCAGGACGGTCACGCCCAAGGGGTGCTGGAGGCGTGCCTCGGCGGCCGCGCCGTCCCGGAAGCCGAAGTCGAACAGCCCCTTGCCGATGGCGGACTCCACGGTGACCGTGCCGTCGTCGTCAATTGCCAGCTTGCGGAGGGCGGACGTTTCGGAGTCGGCTACCCAGATGTTGCCCTCGGCGTCTTCGGCCAGGCCGGAGGGCTGGGCGAACCAGGCCTCGTGGGCCGGACCGTCCAGCAGGCCCTCCAGGCCGTTGCCGGCCACGATGGCCACCGCCCCGGTGAGGGGGTCGAAACTGAAGATCTGGTGCACACCCGCCATGGCGATGACCACGGCGTTGAGCTTGCGCGACCAGACAACATCCCACGGCGAGCTCAGTGCCACGTCCAGCGGGTGCCCGCCGAGCTGGCCGGTGAATCCGGCTGCGTCCTCGTCCACGCGTGCCGGTCCGGCCTCCAGCAGCCGCTGGACGCCGCTGCCGGCAAGGGTGGAGGCCTTGCCGTCCGCAAGGGACAGTCCACGGAGCCGGTGGTTGACGGAGTCGGCAATCACGACGTCGTACCCGGCCTTGGCTGCCACGTCTTCCGGCAGCAGGACCAGGCCTTGGGGCTCGTTGAACTGTGCCACGGCGGAATCCCCGGCGGCGGGGCCGTCCGCGTGACCCCTCGCCCCGGAACCAAAGGTGCCCAGGACGGTATGGAAGTCCGTGCCGAGCTCCACCAGCCGGTGGTGTCCCGTGTCGGTGACCAGCCACGAACCCTTGCCGGCAGCACCGTTTCCTGCAGCACCTGCCGCTGCGCCGTCGTCGGACGTTCCATTCACGGCGGTGGAACCGCGGCCCGGCGGAAGGAACAGTGCCTTGCCCGGGAAGCGCAGGGTGCCGGAGGTGGGCTCCGGGGCCACGTACGGGCCGGAGCCGCGGTGCAGCGTCCCCTTGGCCTCATGTTGTGCGATGAGCTCGGGAATCAGCACCGCCAGGCCGTCCGCATGGCCTTCACCGGACAGGTGAGCCACGATGTAGCCCTCGGGGTCGATGACCACCAGGGTGGGCCAGGCGCGGGCAGTGTAGGCCTTCCAGGTCTCCAGCTCGGGATCGTCCAGGACCGGGTGGTGGATCTCGTAGCGCTCAACGGCGGCGGCCAGCGCCACCGGATCGGCCTCGTGCTCGAACTTGGGCGAGTGGACGCCCACCGTGACCAGGACGTCGGAGTACTGTTCCTCCAGCGGCCGGAGTTCGTCCAGGACATGCAGGCAATTGATGCAGCAGAAGGTCCAGAAATCCAGCAGCACGATCTTGCCGCGCAGGGCCTCAAGATCAAGGGTTTTGCCGCCGGTGTTCAACCAGTTGCGGCCCACCAGTTCGGAGGCCCGGACCCGGGCATGCGTGCGTACGGTTTCGCTCATCAGCGTCCTTCCAGCTTGTTGCGTTCAGCCAGCCTGGCGTCGCGTTCGGCCAATTTGGCAAACATATCGTTGTAAGCGGTGAGATCGGCGTCGTTATTCCTGTCCGCGGCCCTGTCCACGCGTTTGGTCTCCCGCTGGTCAGACCGGGACCACATGATGGCGACGCCGAGCGCCACCAGCAGCGTGGGGACCTCGCCGATGCCCCAGGCCACGGCGCCGCCCTTCTGCTGGTCCAGGAGGGCCGAGGGGCCCCACTCCCTGCCCAGGTTCCCAAAGTAGTCCGCGGCAAGGAGGTTGGTCCCGCCCATGATGGCGACGCCGAAGAAGGCGTGGAAGCCCATGGTGGCCAGGAGCAGCAGGAGCCGCATGGGGTACGGCGCCCGGCGCGGCAGCGGGTCGGTGCCGATCATGGTCAGCACAAAGATGTACCCGGTGAGCAGGAAGTGGACAATCATCAGCTCGTGGCCCACGTGCTCCCGCATGGCGAAGCCGAACAGGTCCGAGTAGTAGAAAAGCACAATGGAGCCGGCAAAGTTGGCTGCCGCAAAGAGCGGGTGGGTGACCAGCTGGGAGAACTTCGAGTGGATGAACACCAGCAGCCATTCCCGGGCGCCCCTGGAGCCGTCACCCCGGGCCGGCAGGGCCCGCAGGGCGAGCGTCACCGGCGCACCCAGGACCAGGAAGATGGGCGCCACCATGGTCAGTGCCATATGGTCCACCATGTGTGCCGAGAACAGTATGCGGCCATAGACCGACGGCGGGCCGGACGTGATGTAGGTCAGGACCAGGAGGCCGATGACCCAGTTCACGGAACGGAACCACTGCCACGTGTCCCCGCGCCGGTGGACCTTGGCCACGCCCAGGAAATACGCCACAAGCCCGAACAGCGCCGCGGCGATCCAGAGCCAGTCCAGGCGCCACTCGGTGAGCCACCGCTCCGGTGTCAGTTCAGGGGGAAGTTCGTAGCCCGTGAGGATGAAGGCCGGCGAGGCGTCCGGGGCGAAGGTTGTGGGCTCCGGTGGGGCGGAACGGCCCAGGGCGACGGCGACGCCGGACGTTGCGCCCATCACCAGGAATTCCGCCAGGACCAGCTGCCAGAGCACGCGTCGTGAAGACACTGTGGAGCCCTTGCGGCCCAGCTGCGGGATCACCCACTGCCGGTGCATGAACCCGATTCCGCCCAGGACAAGGGTGGCCGCTGATTTGGCCAGGATCAGCTGGCCGTAAGGAGAACCAAAGAGGTCTGCCCAGTTGGTGATCCTGATGCTCGCGTTGATGATGCCCGAGGCGAGCACCAGCACGAAGGCGAAGCCCGCGAGCGAGGAGAACCGGCGGAGCGTGGGTTCCGTGATGTCGGCGGACGCTGCGGCTTTGGGGCCCGTCAGGATTCCGGACAGCAGGGCCAGCATGATGATGCCGCCCACCCAGGTGCTGACACCCACCAGGTGCAGGCCCAGCGAGTTGATGGCGCCTTCATGGTCGGCGGAGCTCGAGGAATGGCCAATCAGGGCGGTGGGGATCAGCCCTACCAGGGCCAGGACCAGCGTCAGCGCAAGTCCTCCAAGGGACCTCACCCCGAACAGCGCCGTCGTCACAATGGCCGCGATGATGGTGACGGCCAGCCAGGCCCGCCCCGTCTCGATGTCCGTCATGAAGAAGACCAGTGCCTGCGTGAACTCCGGGTCACCGGAGAGTCCCTGCCCCGCCACGTCCGAGTAGGTCAGCACCAGGACGGCGATGGCGGACAGCGTCCACGCGGCACCTGCCGCCGACGCCACGGCCAGCGCGCGGCTGAAGGCGGGATGCTCCGGCGCTTCACCGCCGGCAGCTTCCTTGGCCCGGCTGCGGGGCCCGGCACTGTGGGGGAGGATGCCGACGGCGAAGATCAGGCCGCCGATGACAGTCGCCAACGAGACGTTGTGGATGGCCTTGCTGACAGGGAGGCCCCAGCGGACCAACGCTCCAGGGTCAGACACGGCCCGGGCGCCTGCCGCACCGGAGAAAAACAGCGCCGCTGCAAGGCCCAGGAAAAGGGCAGCCAGTCCGGCCAGCTGCCATCCGCGGGGGATCCCCAGGGACCTGCTGTCTTGGCCTGGCGCACCGTTGCCCCGCGCTCCCTTGACTGAAACGGACTGGGGGTGGGTGGAACGTGGTTTTGCGGCAGAAGACACCATTCCATTGTCCGCTACGCCTGCCCGGCCCGCGAATCGGCCTTAAAAGCAAAAGGAGCGGCAACCGGGTGGTTGCCGCTCCTTTTCCTGCGCCGGCTACGTGCCGGGAAGGAAGAAGCTTACTTCTTGTTGGAGACTGCAGCCTTCAGCTTGGAGCCGGCGGTCAGCTTGACGCTGTGGCCTGCCGCGATCTGGATGGTCTCGCCGGTCTGCGGGTTGCGGCCGGTACGTGCTGCACGGTCGGTGCGCTCGACGGCGAGCCAGCCCGGGATGGTGATCTTCTCGCCCGCGGCGACAGAAGTCTCGAAAACCTCGAACAGTGCGTCGAGGACGGAGTTGACGGCTGCCTGGCTGGTGCCGGCCTTGCCTGCTACCTCTGCAACAAGTTCACTACGGTTCTTAGCCATTTATGTCCTCCTGGACGGTCATGATTCTGGAGCCTGAACGCGGCATGCGCACAAGCCACTGTTCGAAAACTTACCAGCTTGGGCCCCCCGGTTCCGCAAATTCCGCGTGTTTCCGCCACTTTTTGAGGTTAATCACCGCGTTTTAGAGGTTTTCTGCCCCGGATTCAGCCACCAGCGGACGCCCTTGGACCTCTCCCCCGGCTTCTCCCTGGGACGCTCTCTCACTTCATGTGGTGTTTCCCGGGACGCTCTCTCACTCGATGTGGGGTTTCCCGGCTCTTCGCGGTTGATGGTGAAACAGGTTCCGTGTCTTGAAAGCTGAAGGGCTCGTAGCCCTGCTGTGATGGATGTTCTCTACGCATTCATCAGAGTCAGGAGCTACGAGCCTTGATCGAGCCTACTTCGCCGCGCCCCGATGCTGCCACCGCCATCTTCAATCTGCCTGAGTACCGCGTCACCGGTACCGAGGTCCTCGCGTTCGGACAGCGGCGGATCCACGTGGTGGCCACCGCTGAGGCGGGCTGTCCGTGCTGCGGTGTGATCAGCGGCCGTGTTCATTCACGTCGGCCACAACGCCTGCGCGACATCCCTGTCGCGGGGCCGGTCGAAGTGCAGTGGGCCAAGCGAAGATTCTTTTGCGATGAGTACTTGTGCCCGCGCCGGACGTTCACCGAGGAGACCGCCCAGGTTCCGCGCCGGGCACGGTCCACCCGCCGGTTGCGCGACGCCCTCGTGGCCGCCGTGATCGGGTCCGGAAGGGCCGCCGCGGAGGCCGCCTCCTCGTTCGGTGTTTCCTGGTGGCTCGTGCAGCGGGCACTAGACTCCGCGGCGCTGACGCTGCCGGATGTCGACGCCCTGGCCCCGCGAATGCTCGGCATTGATGAACACCGCTACCGGTCCGTGCGGTTCTTCCGCGACCCGGCCACCAAGGCCTGGAAACGGTACGAACCGTGGATGACAACCATTGTCGATCTGGACACCGGACAGGTCCTGGGAATCGTCGATGGCCGCGACAGCGAGGGCGTCGGTAACTGGCTCTTCGCCCGCCCGCTGGAATGGCGCTTGGGCGTGCAGGTCGTCGCGATCGACCCGTCCGCGGCGTTCCGCAAGGCCCTGCGGATGTGGCTGCCGCGCACCGCAGTGTCGGTCGACGCGTTCCACCTGGTCAAGCTCGGCAATGACATGCTCACCGAGGTCCGGCAGCGGCTCACCCAGCAGGTCCTTGGCCGGCGCGGTCGCTCCGTCGACCCGGTCTGGGCCAACCGGCGACTGTTGCTCCGGGCCGGGGACACGCTTTCGGACCGGGCACGGGACAGGCTGGCCACGGTGTTCGCCGCTGACGACGCCACCGGGAAACTGCAGGCCGCCTGGCTGGTGAAGGAACAGCTGAGGACGCTGTTGGCCACAGGGTCTCTTGCCGGTGCCGCGGCCGCGAAAGAACGGCTGCAAACCCTGGTTCAGCACGCCGCGCAACCGGAAACGAACCGGCTCTGGCGCACGGTTTGCCGATGGTGGAAAGAGATCGAAGTCCTCATCGTCACCGGCGCGACAACGGCAAAAGTGGAAGCCAACAACACCGCGATCAAGCACATCAAAAGGACAGGCCGGGGATTCACCAACGCACGCAACTACAAAACGCGTATCCTGTTGCGCAGTGCCGCAAGAACAGCGGCATGAACACCCATCACGGCAGACCATTCACCACGAACCGTGAAGAGCCGGTTTCCCGGGATGCTCTCTCACTTGATGTGGGCTGTGCCGGGGGCCTGTACGGGGGCCGCCCTGGTGGTGGCTGTGAGCGGTGCCGGGCCAGTTTGTGTGGTGGGGGTTTAAATGTGGGAGGCCCCAACCGTGGTGGTTGGGGCCTCGACCCTTTAATGTGTGTCCGGCGGTGACCTACTCTCCCACACCCTCCCGGGTGCAGTACCATCGGCGCTGTGGGTCTTAGCTTCCGGGTTCGGAATGGGACCGGGCGTTTCCCCCACGCTATGACCGCCGTAACCCTTGTACCCGTCCGCCCGGGTCTGATGCCGGGGGTGGGAAATCTTTGTGGTTACAACATTGTGGTGTTGTTATTCAGTTGTGTTCCTGTCGCAACGTGCCCGTGGCGGGTTTGTTGGTTGGGAACCACATAGTGGACGCAAGCAGTCTTGTTTTTTCTTTTTACCCTCTCCTGGTGTGAACGTCTTTTGAATCCGTTCACGAAAAGGGTGTGTGGTGTAAGTTATCGGCCTATTAGTACCGGTCAGCTTCACGAGTCGTTAGTCCTCGCTTCCACATCCGGCCTATCAACC